>CAYRXZ010000001.1:0-77682 GCA_964428615.1 uncultured Candidatus Saccharibacteria bacterium
TATATCTCCTTGCCATGGAGAAGACGAGGGTTCGATTCCCTTTACCCGCTCAAATATTTATATAATCTAGACTTACTAATGTAGCCGATAGAGAAACTAATTAGCTTTTCATTCGTTTTATATGTTAGATGGCGATAAAAATTTAATCGAACGCGCCATTGGTGGTGAGGCCGAGGCTTTTGGCCAACTTTATGATAAGTATCAATCTGGCATTTACAGATTTATTTATCTTAAAGTTGGCCGTCGTGAGGAAGCCGAGGACCTCACCCACCAAGTATTTTTGAAATCCTGGCGAAATATATCCGGTTATAGTTTCAGAGGTTTCCCTTTTTCAAGCTGGCTATACTCAATTGCCAGAAACCAAGTTATAGATTATTACCGTTTGAAAAAAGAAGTTGTTGAACTTGAATCAATTGCCGAACTTAAAACCGGAAGCGACCCACAAATTTCTTTAGACAAAAAAACTGACTTGATAAAAATAAAAAATGCGATTCTTGAACTCAACGACGAGCAACAAAGCGTAATAATTTTTAGATTTATTGAAGATTTTTCAATTAGCGAAACTGCAATGGCGCTTAATAAAAGCGAAAGTGCGGTAAAGCTACTTCAACACCGGGCAATAAAAAATTTAAAAAAATTGATCTATGGATAAAGATTTAGCCAAAATTTTAAAAGAATTAAAAGACATCGCGCCAGACGCGGGCTATTCTATTCGGTCACGAAATATGCTTTTAGCTGAAATAAATACGAGTAAAAGAGCTGTTTCAAAAAGGTTTTCTTTGGCTGATGTCTTTACCGCTGCTTATTCTCGCAAACCGGTATATGTTCTTGCCACAACCGCTTTTCTATTATTTTTAATAGTTTCAAGCTCTGCTCTTTATACAATTAATGAAATAAATAAACACGAATTTGTAGTTAAAGCTGGCGAAGTTAATAATTCCATACAAGTTAAACTTAATGAAATAAAATACCTTTTAGAAAGTAAAGAAATTGATTATAATAAAGGCGTTGTTATTCAAGTAATGCTCATGCAGGCAAACGAAAAATTAAAAAAAGCATCAGAAGAAAAGAATATAGATAAATCTCTTGAAAAAATAAAATCAGCACAAGAAATTTTTTCCCAAATAGATCTCCTGCTTAAAGAATAAAAAACCCCGCCTCACGCGGGATTTTTTATTTTATTAAGAAAACTTTATTTAACAGCTTCTTTCAAAACCTTTCCTGCTCTGAATTTCGGCTTTATCGAAGCGGCAATTTGGATTTTTTCTCCGGTTTTCGGATTAACTCCCATACGGGCCGCTCTCTTGGCGATTTTGAATGTTCCAAATCCTGTGATGGCGACTTCTTCGCCTTTTGATAAAGTCTTTGTAATTATATCGAAAACGGCTTCAACAACCGCAGCTCCTTGTTTTTTAACCTCTATCCCGGTGGCCTTCATAACCTCTTCCACTAATGCAACTTTATTCATAATCTTAAAACTAAAAATTGTGCTTATTCGACCTTTAGTACGATAAAATCTATATTAATTTTCGCTTGTCTGAAACAAATTGTCAATAGTCCTTGTTTTATGCACATTCCTGCATTTTACCGCATTATTACTTGGCATATTCAACAGCTTTCATCTCTCTAATAACATTTACCTTTATTTCGCCTGGATATTTTAGCTCAGATTCTATCTTATTTGCGATTTCCCTGGCTAATTGAAGAGCTTTAAAATCATCTATTTTCTCAGGAATAACGAATATTCTTAATTCTCTCCCCGCTGAAATAGCATAAGCATTTTTAACTCCTTCAAATCCTGTCGCGATTTTCTCAAGGTCTCCCAGCCGTTTAAGATAATTTTCTAAAGTATCTCTGCGCGCCCCTGGTCTGCTTGCCGAAAGAGCGTCAGCGGCAGCAATAATATAAGCTTCCGGGCTGGCAAATGGATATTCTTCATGATGCGCCTCCATCGCTTTAATTATTTCCTCATTAACGCCATATTTTTGGAGAATTTTTCTGCCCAAATCAACATGGCTCCCCTGAACCTCGTGGTCTATGGCTTTTCCAATGTCATGAAGCAAAGCAGCCTTTTTTGCCACTTCAACGTTTTGACCAAGCTCTGAAGCTATCATCGCCGCCAAATAAGAAGTTTCAATTGAATGAGTTAAGACATTCTGACCATAACTCAGACGAAAATGAAGCCTGCCTAAAAGCTGAATTATTTCTCTCGGTAAATCATAAACACCGGCTTCATAAGCTGCACCTTCCCCAAACTCAATTATTTTCTTTCCTATCTCCTGCTTAGCTTCTTCAACTTTTTCCTCTATTTTCGCCGGCTGTATTCTGCCGTCTTTAACAAGCTTTTGCAAAGCCATTCTAGCAACTTCCCTTCTTATTGGATCAAAAGAAGAAATTACGATGCTTTCCGGAGTTTCATCTATAATAAATTCTACTCCGGTGGCGCGCTCCAAAGCACGGATATTTCTTCCTTCTCTACCAATTATTTTTCCCTTTAAATCTTCATCGTTTAAAGTAAAAACAGAGGTCGTCACATCGCTTACATGCGAACGCGCATAGCGTTGCATGGCTGTTGTCATAATATCCAAGCTCTTGTGTTCAATTTCCTCGCGTCTTTCTTTATCCATTTTAGAAAGAGTTGAAACAAGTTCGCCTTGATGTAACTCTTGAGCATTTTTTAAAAGAATTTCTTTTGCTTGAATAGTAGACATCCCGGAAACTTTTTCAAGATCAGAAACAACTTTTTTCTTAAGTTCATCTATTTCCGTTTTAGCTATTTTTAATTTTTCTATATCTTGCAAAGACCTTTCTTCGCGCTGTTTTAATTCAATGGATTGCGAGTCTAAATGCTCTTCTTTTTTAAGAAGCCTTTCTTCAAGTTTGCCAAGTTGAATTTTACCTTCTTTTTCAGCTTTTTTAATTTCTTCAAATGCACCCGTAGCCTTTTCTTGAGCTTCAAGAATTATTTCTTTTGCTTTTGATTTAGATTCTTCGATCTGCCTTTTTATTTTCTGCTCGACAGAATTAAGATTTTTAGAAGCTATTATTTGGCGAATAAAATAGCCGGCAAACACCCCCAAAACAACCAAGCCGGCCCAAAAAAGCGGGTTTTGATAAATCATCGTTTAATAATCGCGAATAATCACGAAGTTGAACACGTTTTAAATTTTTAATTAATAAGTCCGTGGCCATATTCGTTTCAATTGGCGAATCTTTGTTTGCTATAAATTCATTATAACGGTAAAATAAAAATATGTCAAAACAACCGATTATATTGGCAATTTTAGATGGCTGGGGAGAGGGCCAGCCAAATAAAACAAATCCTATTTATACTGCCGAACCAAAAAACTTTGATTATTTAAGAGCTAATTTCCCAAGCGGATTACTTCAGTCATCCGGCATCAGCGTCGGCTTGCCCTGGGGAGAAGAAGGAAATAGTGAAGTAGGACATTTAAATTTGGGCGCCGGAAGAATTATCTACCAATATTTGCCGAAAATTGATTTTGCTATTCGCGATGAAAGTTTTTTTAAAAATCCTGCCATCAGAAACGCCTTTGAGCATACAAAAAAATATAATTCCAGCGTTAATCTGATAGGTTTAATAGGCAACGGCAATGTCCATTCTTCTTTTAACCATATAAAATCACTTATCGAATTCGCGGTAAAAGAAAATGTTCCAAAAATAAATCTTCATCTTTTTACCGATGGCCGCGACAGCGCGCCGATTTCTTCAATAGAAACATTAAATCGTCTGCCAAAAGAAGCTAACCTGGCAAGTATTAGCGGCCGTTTTTTTGGCATGGACAGAGAGGGTTATTGGGACCGTACCAAAAAAGCTTATTCTGTGATGATTGGAGAAGGTCCAGTAAACACCGATATTGAAACTTATATTAAAAATTCTTATGCGGGCAAAAAAACCGATGAATACATTGAACCGACACGCGTAAAAGAAGGATGTGAAATTAAAGATAACGACGCGGTAATATTTTTTAATTTCCGCGAGGATAGAATCAGGCAAATGGCATCTGTTTTCGCCGATAGAAACTTCCAGAAATTCCCGGTTAAAAGTATCAACAATCTCTTTGTGGCAACAATGACACCTTACGATAAAAATATAAGCGCGGCAGTTATTTTCCCAAATGAAAAAATTGATTATTGTCTAAGTAAAATCTTGGCTGAAAACGGGAAAAATCAAATTAGAATAGCCGAAACTCAAAAATATCCTCATATAACTTATTTTTTCAATGGCCTGGAAGAAAAGCCATTTTTAAATGAATATCGAACTTTAATCCCTTCAAGGCCGATTGTCAGACAAGACGAACACCCTGAAATGATGACTCCAGAAATAGCCAATCGCGCCATAGAATCTATAATGGAAGATGCATTTGATTTTGTGCTTATAAATTTCGCCAATTCCGATATAATCGCCCACACTGGAAATTATGATGCTTGTGTTAAAGCAGTAAAAGTAATTGATGAACAAATAGGAAAACTCATAAAAACCGTTTTAGAAACTGATGCTACTCTAATTATTACGTCCGACCATGGCAATATAGAAAAAGTTATAGACGAAAGAACTGGGAATATCGAAACTAAACACAATGCCAATCCTGTGCCGATTTATATAGTTTCTAAAAAATTTATGCGTCCCAGAACTCAAGAAGAAATTCTTAGATCAAGAAAAGAAAACATCGGCATTTTAGCCGATGTCGCGCCCACTATTTTGGAATTAATGGGTCTCCCCCAGCCAAAAGAAATGACAGGGCAGAGCCTAATTAAGTTTTTGGTGAGCTAGATAATTGGATAATTAGTTTTTCAAAAACTAATTCTCTAATTCTCCAGTTTTCCAATCTCTAATAATCTATTATATTTTATCATTCTTTCCGGCGCCGATGGGGCGCCGGCTTTTATCCCAAAAGCTCCGGTTCCCACCGCTAAGTCAGCTATAAAATCATCCATTGTCTCGCCGCTTCTGTGAGAAATGACTGCTTGCCAATTATTCTCATATGCCAGTTTAACTACATTTAAAGTTTCTGTTAAGGTACCGATTTGATTCGGCTTTATTAAAATCGTGTTGCCGGATTTTTTTTCTATCGCGGTTTTTAACCTTTCAAAATTAGTTGTTGTTAAATCGTCTGTTATCACCAATAATCCGTGTAAATCCGTGTTCGGGTCCGTGTAAATCCGTGTTGTGAGAGACGCGAACGAATCAAATGACTCTTCGGAAAAAGGATCCTCTATCGAAAAAATTTTATATGCTTCAATAATTCTATAATAATAATTTCTCAATTCTTCTGCTGAATATTCTTTTTTGCCCAGAATATAAACTCCCCCTTGTTTGTCGTTTGTCGTTTGTAGTTTATAAAATTGCGTTGCTGCCGTATCCAAGCCGATTTTCAATGGATAATTATGCTTCAAAATCAAATCCGCCATAATCTCAAGCGCTTGTTCATTATTCTCAAAGGGGCACGAAAATCCCGCTTCATCACCAAACATAATATTTTCTTTACTAAATTTTTCCTCAAGAGATTCTCCTAATTTTCTGTAAAATTCTTGCCCCAAACCTAATGCCAAATTAAAGTCTTGTGTGTCGGGAATTATCTGAAATTCCTGAAAATTCAATTTTGATTCCGGATGCGTGGCATGCGCCCCGCCATTTATAACATTAAAAAGGGGTCGCGTGCTTCTTGAAACCTGAAACTTAGAATCTGAAATTTTATTTATATATTCAAACAATTCAACGCCTTCTTTTTTTGCTTTTGACCGCGCAAACGCCAAAGACAAAACCAAAGTCAAGTTTCCGCCAAGATTACTCTTATTCTGGGTGCCGTCTAAATAAATCAAAAAATCATCAAAATCTTTTTGATCTTTAAATTCTCTGCCTAAAATGCCGAGCTTTGTCTTATTAAATTTTTCAACAGCAAGTTGTGGTTCCAACACAAACGCTTCATGCGCCCCCCGGCTTTTTCCGCTTGGAGCCGAGGCTATTGCTGAAAATTCACCGGCTTTTAATTCCGCTTCCAATGTATCTTTCCCCCGCGAATCCTGAATTATTTTTAAATTAATATCAATAATTTTCATTTTATGAAAAATCCATTATAAACCCAAAATATATCAATTAATAATCCCAAAACACCGATAACCAAAATTGTCATTAAAACCCATAAAGGAAATAACTTTTTAAACTTAAGCCCCCACAATGAAATACAAATTAAAAATGCAAAGATGAAAATGCCAAAGATATCAAAAAATTCCGGTCGCATAAAGTTAAACATATTAATTAACTTTAATTCACTATAATCTTATTAATAATAAAAAAATCTTTTACAATTTCAAAAATTTTTCTGTGGCCCTCAGAATTCGGGTGCAGACCGTCTTCTGATAAATTTTCATTCCCTTTTAATTGATCGAAGACTTCTATAAATAAAAGATCATTCTCCTCGCAAACTTTTTTTATAATTTCATCGTATTTTTGAATATATTCATTTTTGTAAAATTTATCTGTATCCCATGGAATCGGCGTAGTTTTTAATTCTTTAATCGGCGTTAAACCGACAAAAATTATTTTCCCCGAAAACTGCTTAACACGACTTATTAAAAATAAAATGTTGTTTTTAAAATTTTCGAGCGGAACCCGAAAACTATTTTTAGTAGGAATAAATTGAGAATCATTTATTCCTATCGCAAAAATAAAAATCGTTTTTTCTTTACTGTCAAATCTAATCCTTATTTCCTGTTCAAATCTTTTTAATAAAGCTTCCGTATTATCACCGTTGATCCCAAGATTATATACGGAAAAATCGCTTTCGTCAGACAAATTTTTATCATCTAAAAACTTTCTTAGCCTTTTCACCCAACCGCCCTCATTATCACAAGCACCATAAGTTATACTATCCCCAAAAATAAGAATTGTCATTTTATTGCTTCTTCAATTTCTTCTCCTTTTCGTAAACTTTCAAAGTCGTTTTTATCACCGTGTCCGGGTTTAAAGACATACTCTCAATGCCTTGTTCAACCAAAAACTCGGCAAAATCGGGATAATCAGACGGAGCTTGGCCACAAATACCAATATATTTCTTGCGTTTGCGGCATTTTTTGATTACTTCGACGATTAATTTCTTAACTGATTCATCTTTTTCATTTGCTACGTCGCGAACCAATTCCGAAGCGTCACGATCTATACCAACTGTTAATTGAGTTAAATCATTTGAACCGATACTCATGCCATCAAAAATATTTAAAAATTCGTCCGCTAAAACAACATTTGAAGGAATTTCGCACATGACAAAAATATTAAGATTTTTGTCACCCCGAGCTTGCCGAAGGGTTTTCTTTATTATTTCAATAACTTTCTTGCCTTCTTCCACTGTCCGGCAAAACGGCACCATTACCGCCACATTATCCAATTTCATTTCTTCACGAACTTTTTTAATTGCTTTAAGCTCTAATACAAAAGCCGAAGCAAAATTCGGGTGATAATAACGCGAAGCGCCACGCCAGCCAATCATTGGATTTTCTTCTTGTGGCTCATAAATTTCTCCGCCAATTAAAGTACAGTATTCATTTGTTTTAAAATCCGAAAACCTTACAATAACTTGTTTTGGATAAAACGCCGCGGCGATTTTTGCAATTCCATAAGCAAGCTTATCAATATAAAATTGTTTTTTATCTATGTAGCCTATTGTTTTTTTATCTACAAGTTTTTTTACCGCCACAGGAAGTTTTTTATAATTTATTAAAGCATTTGGATGAATACCGATATCACTGGCGATAATAAATTCTTCTCTTGCCAGCCCGACACCATCATTCGGCAAAAGCGATTTTTCAAAAGCTGTATCCGAAGTAGCGATATTCATCATTATTTTGGTCTTCGGTTTAGGAAATTTTTTAACGTTATTTTCTATCACTTTAAAATTCAAAGCTCCATCGTAAATTACGCCCTCGCTGGAAGTGGTGTCTACGGTTATAGTCTGACCCGTTTTTATCTTTTTTGTGGCATTGCCAGAGCCTACAACGCAAGGAATGCCCAATTCACGCGAAACTATAGCTGCATGTGAAGTTCGTCCGCCTTTATCTGTAACAATCGCCGAAGCGATTTTCATAATTGGCTCCCAATCCGGGTCTGTCATATCAGTTATTAAAACTTCGCCCGCTTTAAACTGGCTTATTTGTTTAGCGTCTAAAATTATCCGCGCTTTGCCAACGGCAATTTTATTCCCTACTGATGCTCCTTTTACAATAACCCTTTTAATTTGTCTCTTATTGCTCGTCACTAATCGATATTCTTTTATTTTTGAAAAATCCCGGCGGCTATGAACTGTTTCTGGTCTGGCTTGAACAATAAAAAGTTCTCCTGTTTTGCCGTCTTTCGCCCATTCCATATCCATTGGCGTCCATTTTTTCCGCAAAGTCGTGTAATGTTTTTCTATTATCATTGCCCACTCCGCCAATTTCAAAATTTCCGCTTCACTTAAAATAAATTTATTTTTTTCTTCTATTCCTACGTCTATAACTTTTGTTTTTTTAATACCGCGACCGGTTGAATAAACCATTTTACGGCTCTTATCGCCAAGCCGTTTATCTATAATTGCCCTAGTCTTTTTGAAAACCAAGAACTCGTCCGGCGTTACTTCTCCCTGCACAACCATTTCGCCTAAACCCCAAGCGCCGTTTATTAAAACTACATCTGGAAAACCTGACTCCGTATCAAGTGTAAATATTATTCCCGAACATCCCAAATCTGAGCGCACCATTTTTTGTACACCCACTGAAAGAGCCATTTTAGTGTAATCAAATCCCTTATCCGCCCTGTAAGAAATCGCCCTATCTGTGAACAAAGAAGCAAAAGATTCTTTCACCGCTTGTAAAACTTCTTTTGTGCCGCGAATATTCAAAAATGTTTCGTATTGGCCGGCAAACGACGCATCGGGCGCGTCTTCTGTTGTCCCGCTGGTACGAACTGCCACATCTGCATTTTTACCATATTCTTTTTCTAATTTTTTATAATTTAAAGCTATTTCTTCTTCAAGTTCTCTTGGCACATCAACGCTTTTAATCATTTCCCTGATTAATTTTCCACGCCTAGCTAAATCCGGAAGGTTATGGGTATTTAAACCTTTAAGTGTTTCCGCTATGAAAACTTCTATTGTTTTGTTTTTGTTTTTAAGTTTTGTATTTTTTAAAAAATACCTATATGCTTCCGCCGTTACCGCGAAACCATCGGGTATATTTAAACCTTTCGGTTTTAAATATTGGATCATTTCCCCAAGCGAACCGTTTTTCCCACCCACTTCTAAAACATTTTTAATTCCTACTTCTTTAAATTGTTTTATAAATTTTTTCATATTTTTAATATTAACATTAAATCTGATACATTAAAAGTTTTCTTTTCTGTAAAAATTAAATCTCCGGTTTTTTTAAAAAAATCAAAAACATTATGATTTTTAAGATATTTTTCAAAGTTTAATTTCAACTTCTGAGCCTTACTTATTGTCAAAATATCGCCAATTGCGCCCGCAGCCTCGGTATTATCTTTGCCGTCACTGGCAACGCTCAAAAGAACGTAATTCTGAATTCTAAATTCTGAATTCTGAATTAGCATTTCTAAAACTCCAAGCACCGCCTCCATATTCCTTCCTCCCTTGCCCGGATTTTTCCCTAAAACAATCGTCGTTTCTCCCCCAGCCACAGCAATGTTTACTTTCCTATAGGAAAGTAAACCAACCAGTGGTATTAAGGAATTTTTGGCTTCTCCGTTTAATTTATATGAATAAATTTTCGGCAAAAACCCCAATTTTTTCGCCTTTTTCACCATTGCCATGATGGGCTCGCGGTTGGAAACAAACAAAATATTTTTGACACTTTTAAAATATTTTTTATCCCCGGTAGTAGAACTTCGTTCGCTACGGGGCTTCGCTTTCGGCGTTTCTATCAACAAATTACGCGTAACAGGCGACAATAATCCATATTTTTTCAAAATTTTTTCCGCGTCTTTTTTTGTTGTTTTATCAGGCATTGTCGGACCGGAGGCCACCATAGATAAATCTCCGCCTATAACGTCGGAAACTATTAAAGAAATCATTGTTGCCGGATAAGCAATTTTCGCCAGCCCGCCGCCCTTAACTTCGGATAAGTGCTTTCTTATTGTATTAAGCTCAATTATATTAGCTCCAGCGCTAGTTAATTTACTAAAAATCTCACGTGAAGCTTTTAATTCTTTTTTTGAACCGCAAAGCAATGCCGAACCGCCCCCGCAAATAAAGGAAATTATTAAATCATCTTTACCGGCTTTTCCCGCCAATTCAATTATTTTTTTTGTGGCTCTCACATTTTGAAGTGACGGTAGCGGATGCGTACCCGTTAAGAATTCAGAATTTAGAATTAAGAATTTAGAATTTAGGGACGGCTTATTAATATCTAAAGCAATACATTTATTCAATTTTTTGCCTAAAATATCTGCCAGTGCCATACTCGCCAAAGCCGAACCCTTACCAATTCCAATGATAAAAACTTTTTTATAATTACCCAAACCTATTTCTAATTTTCTGCTTCCCTTCAAGGAAGCAGATTTTATTGTAAGTTTACTGCCGTTCAGCTCTATTTTTCCACCTATTACCTTTTGAATATTTATTGCACTATATCCCGCTTCAATAATTTGAAGCGCTTTTTTACGAAGCGGACTTTTCGCTAAATTTTTAAAATTAGTAATTATCATAAATCAAATCTTTTTAATCCCCGCCCAAATTGAGGAACCATTTATTTTAGTTTCGGCTTCCGCGTCAAATTTATCGGTCCGGTTAAAATAAACATTCTTTGCGGAAATTTTTTCTTTAAATTCTTTAATATTCTTTTCTATTGCTGAACGGATTTCTACCGGGACTTCCAGCCATAAATCAATCTTATCTTTCGGCAAAAAACCAGCTTCCTTTCTTATATCCTGCATTGCTCTTGCCATTTCTCTTAATAATCCCTCTGCTTTTAATTCCGGAGTAATTTTTGTGTCCAATTCTATTTCTCCGCCGATTTTCAAATCAAAAATAATTTTTTTAACATTTATCTCATCTGCCAAAATTCCCAATAATTCTTTTTTATCCTTTAATTCTGAATTCTTAATTCTTAATTCTGAAAGCGGTTGCCTTACTTTAATTCCTCTATTGCCCCTTAATTCCAAAGCCGCTGAGGCAATTTTTCTAATTTCCACCATTGCCTCAATTAAATCTTTATCTATTAATTTTTTATCAACCTTCGGCCAATCTTCTAAGTGCACGCTTGCCGCTTGTCGCTTGCCGCTTGTCGCCAAAAAAATTCCCTCTGCCACAAACGGCGCGAATGGCGCAATAATTTTAGAAAACTCCGACAAAACATATTTTGTTGTTTCTATCGCAGCAAATTTATCACTGTCTTCCAATTTAAACCTTTCACGCGAACGTCGAATATACCAAGTTGAAAAATCATCAACGAAACCGCTAAGCGGCCTGACCGCTTTGTCAATTTCATAATTCTCTAACGATTCCGAAACTTCCTGCTTTAATTGTTCCAACCGGGCAATAATCCATCTATCTAGAACATTTTTATTTGAAGCTTGAAGCTTGAAGCTTGAAGTTTTACTATCGGCGTACATCTCGTAAAATTTATAAGTATTCCATAACCGCAATATTGTTTTTTTATAAACTTCATCCACGCCTTTTTCTGAAAAATTCAAATTTTCTCCCGCTACCACGGGAGAAGAAAGCAAATAAAGCCTCAAACTATCTGCGCCATATTTTGAAACAAGCTCCATTGGGTCAGGATAATTTTTCAATCGTTTGCTCATTTTTTGCCCATTTTCCGCCAAAATTATGCCATTAACAATAACGTTTTTGTAAGCCGGTTTATCAAACAAAGCTGTTGAGAGAACAAGTAATGTATAGAACCAACCACGGGTTTGGTCCATCCCCTCAGCGATAAATTCCGCCGGCACCGGAGAAAAATTATTCTTCGGCGTTGAAAACGGAAAATGCGATTGGCCGTAAGGCATTGAACCAGATTCAAACCAGCAATCAAAAACATCTTCTATTCTTTTCATTTTACTACCGCAACCGCAGATAAATTCCACTTTATCAATATACGGCCTGTGCAAATCAAGCTCAAAATTTTTATTATGCGGAAATGGAACAAATTTCAAATTTTTTATTTCTCCGGTTTTTATAAAATCTTTTTTATTTTCTCTTATCTTAATCGCCTTTTTGGCGCTTGCTCCTTCGGCGCCAGCGAAAAGCAGCCAAATCGGATATTCATGACTGATAATTAAAATATTTTTACCGGAATATTTTTTATCAATATCATAAATAAAATCTGACATCCTATTTTTTAAATCAGTCAGGTTTTCACCTTTCGGAGCCGGCTTAACGAATTTTTCCTCGTAGGAAGAAAAATGTTCTCCATACTCTTTTATTGACTTATTATTTAAATTACCTGTATTGACTTCTCTTAATCTTTTGTCGTAGAAAACCTTTTTAATCCCGAAATGCTTTGCCGCCATTCCCGCAGTTTCTTTTGTCCGAATAAAATCTGAACTATAAATCAAATCAATATTTTTTATCTTTTTTAGAGTATCAACAATTTCTTTTTTCCCTTTTTCTGTTAGATGGTGACTGTTTTTATAATTTGAACTCGCAATACCAAATATATTATTTTCCGCTTGCCCATGCCTCATCACAAAATATTTATTACCCGAAGTTCCCGAATTTTTCTTTATTTCCTCAACCGAACCGACAACTTTTAATTTTCCGCATTTTTTACATTCCCAGACCGGGAGCGGCGACCCCCAAAAACGGCTTCTTGAAATCGCCCAGTCTCTCGCGTCTTTAAGCCACTGGCCAAAACGTCCATCTTTCACGTGTGCCGGCAGCCAGCTTATTTTCTGGTTATTTTTTATAAGCTTATCTTTAATCGCTGTCACCTTCACAAACCAAGAAGATGCCGCGTAATTCAAAAGCGGAGTTTCACAACGCCAGCAATGAGGATATGAGTGGACCACTTTTTCACAATTAAAAACTAAATTTTTTTCTGAAAGAAATTTTATTATTTTCTCATCGGTTTCTTTTGTATTCTCTCGCGGCTTTGCGCGCAAATTTGTAAAATTTTTAACTTCCTGTTTTAATTTTCCATTCATTCCGACATGCTGAATAAAAGGCAAATTAAGTTTTTGCCCTAATTCCATATCTTCCGCACCAAAAGCCGGAGCAATATGTACAATACCCGTTCCTTCTTCAATATTCACAAAATCCGCCGGATAAATTTTCCATCCGTTTTCACGATCTTTTAATTTTTTATCCTGGCTGAAATAATCAAAAAGAGGCTTATAATTTTCCCCAACCAATTTATCTCCCTTAAACTTCTCTATAATTTCATACTTTTCTTTTACGGCGCCCAATCTTTCTTCCGCTAAAATATATTTTTTGTTATCGAAAGTTTTTATTTTTATATAAGTAATTTTCGGGTTTACCGCCAAAGCCACATTCCCGGGCAAAGTCCAAGATGTCGTTGTCCAAGCCAAAACAAAAGTTTTCGGCTCGTCAATTAATTCAAATTTCAATGTTATCGCAAAATCTTCAATATTTTTATAGTTCTGGGTAACTTCAAAATTTGAGAGTGTTGTTTCACAGCGCGGGCAGATATGCATCGGCTTATAGCCTTTATAAATTAAATTCTTATCATATAAATCTTTAAAAACATGTAAAACTGATTCCATATATTCAACATCCATAGTTTTATATGGATTTTTCATATCGACCCAACGACCGATTCTGGGAATCGTTTTTTTCCATTCTGATTCATATTTTAAAACACTGATTCTCGCAGCCTCATTGAATTTTTCAACACCAAAATCAATAATGTCTTTTTTGCTTTTCAAGCCCAGTTCTTTTTCGATTTCAAATTCAACCGGTAAACCATGGCAATCCCAACCCCATCGCCTTTTAACGCTCTTCCCCTTCATAGTCTGGTAACGAGGAATTGCGTCTTTTATTATTGAAGCTAAAATATGGCCATAATGCGGCAAACCATTAGCAAAAGGAGGACCATCGAAAAATCTGTATTCTGCTGACGGTTTACCCTGAGCCTGTCGAAGGGATTTTTCAAAAATATTATTAGTTTGCCAAAAATTAAGAACTTTTTCTTCAATTTCCGCAGGATTGAAATTTTTAAGATTTTTAAACATCCCCTTAAATATACAAAAAAACGGCCATTATCTCAAGAGCCGCCTGAAAATAATTTAAAATTTATAAACCCTAAAACTTTACGTTTATCTGCAATATTTTACTATCTACTATTCGCTATCTGCGGCAAATCTTCAGGGTTTATTCCCGCCAAAGAATTTCCCTCAAAACTCTGAATTATTTTTACGCCTTCAATATCTATCGCCACTCTATCCTCTGAAGCTAAAATCAAATCTGGCTCGCGTACAACGCCTTTCATTGGTCCGCCAGAAATAAAACACTTTCTCGCATCCATGATAACCAAATCCGGATGAATTATTTTATTTAAATCTGCAATTTTTTTTTGAAGATTAGTTAAATGTAATGACACGCGCTGAGCCGGCTTCATAAATCCAACTGAAAGCTTTAAGGCGCCTGTGTATCGCGCCTGCTTGTGAGTTTTAAGACAAGGCAAAAGAATTAATTTATCCGCTCTTTCTAAAATCTCCGGGACAGAAACGCTTTTTAAATATTTTGCGCCCGGAATTTCTTTTTTTACCCAAACTTCTTCTTCAAAAATATATATCCGTGGCGGAGTTTCCATTTTTAATAATTCAAGAACTCCGGATTTTTCCATTATTTTTCTGGTGTTTAAAGTTACAGTTGAAGACTCGCCTATCATCGCCAGTTTCGCGCCAAAATCATAAACTAATTCAACCACAGATTTTAAAAAATCAACACTTGTTGAAGCCGGAGACGGATCAGCGGTATTATAATTCGGCTTCAAAAAAATCACGTCGCCGGTTTTCACAAATTTTTTAAAACCGCCGATTTCTTCAACCACTTTTAAGACCGCGTCTTTAACGCCAGTACTATTTTTCAGATTTATTTTTCCTACCTTACTCATATCTTAACGCCTCTATTGGACTCTTTTTAGACGCTTGCCGCGCCGGATAAAGTCCGAAAATTAAACCTATTAAAGCGGCAACGCCGAAACCTAATAATGCCCCGCTTAAAGGAAAAGTAAATTGCCAATCCAAAACAAGAACTTTACCCAAAACGTACGCGAGAATAGCTGAAAATGACGAGCCTAAAATTATTCCTATTAATCCACCTACTCCGGTTAAAATAACCGCTTCTAAAAGAAATTGAAATAATATATTTTTTTTCGTAGCTCCAATAGCTTTTCTAAGCCCGATTTCGCGAGTTCTTTCAGTAACTGAAACAAGCATTATATTCATAATACCCACTCCGCCCACTAAAAGCGAAATTGCCGCGACGGCCGCCAAAAACAAAGTTATTATGTTCATGACCGTTCCTACCATCTCCAAAGCATCAGCTTGGCTTGAAACGTTAAAATCATCTTCTTCAAAACCTGTTATATCGTGTGAATTTCTTAATGTCATTTCAATGTCTTCAACTGTTTGCTCGACATGGTCATCGGTATCGGCCTCTATTATAATGTGATTAAAATATTTTATTCCCAAGATGTATTGCTGGGCCGTGGTATAAGGAACAATCATTGTTTCGTCAAAACTTATCAAGCTTGCGCCTTTTTTTTCTAAAACTCCTATTACCCGGAAATTTTTTCCTTTTATTTTTATTTTTTTACCGATAGCGCCTTCATTATTTACAAAAAGTTCTTCCTTTATTTTTGAAC
Source organism: uncultured Candidatus Saccharibacteria bacterium (assembly GCA_964428615.1). Taxonomy (GTDB): domain Bacteria; phylum Patescibacteriota; class Minisyncoccia; order UBA6257; family UBA9933; genus QYPD01. The sequence continues at coordinate 15,838 of CAYRXZ010000001.1, forward strand.
CGATAACAACCACATCGGCATAACTTTTAACTTCGTCTTCTGTTAAAAAACGGCCTTCACTCACAGTAAGATTATACATGCTGCTAGCAGCATCGGTCATGCCATAAAGAGACGCCTGATATGTTTCGCTCCCGTAAGCCGCGCTTTCACTGCCGAAGACCAAGGGCATAATCTTGCTTAGATAAGGAACATTGCCTTTTTTTGAAAGCGCGTCAACATCCTTCTGCACTAATGAATCGGAAAACATTGATAAAAAATCGCTCGGCCCCTTTGGTTGTCTGCCTGGCGCTATCTCAATAACTCTTGAACTGACTTGGCCTTGTATCTGCCCCAATATTAAATTTTGCATTCCTTCGCCAAGCGACATTACCAAAATAATGGCAGTTATACCGATAACAATCCCCAAAATAGTCAGCGCCGAACGCGACTTATGGGTTTTAAGGCCAATAACGGCTGTTTTAAATGTGTAACCTAACGTCATAAAATTATTTCATAAAATGGTCTTTTCCTCTCCTCCTGTGGTCATAATTAATTACTTTATCACTTTCAACCTCTCCATCTTTTAAATGAATAATTCTTTGGCTGTATTCCGCGGTGTAGGTTTCGTGAGTTATTAAAATTATGGTATGGCCTATATTATTCAGTTTTTCCAAAAATTCCATAATTTGCCCGCCTGATTTTGAATCCAGATTTCCAGTTGGCTCATCGGCAAAAATAACTTGCGGCGAATTAACTAGGGCGCGCGCTATCGCCGTTCTTTGTTTTTCACCTCCGGAAAGTTGTGAAGAAAGATGATTTGCGCGATGCGATAAACCCGCCATCTCAATTGAATCCATGGCAATCCTATCCCAGGAAGATTCTTTAACTTTTGAATAAAAAAGGGGAAGTTTTACGTTTTCAAATACCGTTGTCCGAGGAAGTAAATTAAATGACTGGAAAATAAATCCCATCTTTTTATTGCGAATATGGGCAAGATCTTCATTTGAATAATCAGTTATCGCTTTACCGTCAAAAAAATATTCTCCTTTTGTTTGGCTATCTAAAAAACCCAGAATGTGGAGTAATGTAGATTTGCCCGAACCGCTTGGTCCCATAATCGCCACAAATTCACCCTGCTCTATTCTAAAAGAAATATCATGAAGCGCAGGCGTTTCAATATCGCCATCAGAGTATAATTTTGATATATTTTTTAACTCTATTAAAGACATTACTTATTTAATTGCTCCAGTAGCGGAAATTTTTTCCATTTCTTCTAAGCCAGAAATGATTTCAATATTCCCATCAATTCCCCTAAGACCAGTTTCAATTTTTCGTTTTTCAAAATTTGGAGTTCCATTATCCACCATCACAAATTTTTCTATTCCTTCAGAAATAACAGCTCTTTGCGGGATTATTAAAACGTTTCCACGTTTATCTGTCGAAATATCTATATTCGCCGTCATTCCAGATTTTATCCTGTTATCGCTTTTTTCAAATTGAATGGTTGTCTTATATGTCGCGACCCCTTCAATAATTGTTTCCGCTGGATTTATTTTAACTACCTTCGCATCAAAAATAACACCTTCACCATAAGCATCAAGTGTAATTTTTGCCAAATCTCCAATTTTAACCTTAGCTATATCGGCTTCAGGAATTTTTGATTCTATTTCAAATTGATTGGCGCTTATAACAGAAACCATAATTGTGTTTGCCAAAACAATTTCACCTATTTTAGCGTCTTGCCTAGTTATAATTCCGCTTATTGGAGAACGAAGAATAGTTTTATCCACCTGAACTTGATAAGTTAAAACGTCAGCGCGAGCTTTTTCAACTTGAGCTTCTTGCGCTTTTATTTCTTCAATAGTAGAGCCTGCTATTTCCAAATTTAATTCTTGTTGCGCTAAAGACAAGGCCGCTTGGGCATTTTTATAATTCGTTTCAGCTGTTGAAATGCTATCTATCGCCGTATTAACAGTTGTTCTCACTGTTGAAATCCCAGTTTTCCAGCCATCTATCGTAGCTTGAGAAACACTAGCGCCGGCAGTAAGCCCATTTAAAGCTGAATTTGCCTTGTCTAAAAACACACTTGCTTTATTAAGATTATTTTTTGCCTCAGAAATATATAAAGGCAAATTAGATTCAACTGTTAATTTTGCCAAGGTTAAATTCCAAGAATTCAACATTTCTTCCATCGCCAATCTTTGATTTTCTATATCTATTTTTAACTGATTATCAGAAATGTAAAAATTGAGCTGCGGAGCGGGGATAGCCGGCACTTTAAAAAAACTGTCGGCTTTATTTCGGATAGCATCATCACAAGTAGTGTAAGAATTTTTTATTTTTTCAACTAGAGTTTTTTTTGATTCGTCTAAAACAATTTTAGCATTATCAACTTTCGTCTGACTGATTATTATTTTTTCTTCACGAGTGCCACGAATTAATTCATCAAGTTTGGCTTCTTGGGTTTTTAAGGTCGCTCTTGCACTGGCAAGACTGGCATAAACCCCAGAATCATCAAGTTGTATAAGCGCTTGACCAGAAATAACTACATCTCCAACTTCGACGTAAACCTTAAAAGCCTTTCCCCCGCTTTCAAAAGCTAAATTAGCATCCTCTGACGGCTTAACATTGCCGGTAACACTTACTTCCTGAAATATATTCCCGCGTTTAACTTCGACCGTCTCAATGCCCGAATCGGTCTGGCGATTAAAATAAAAATAACCGCCTATAGCTAAAACTGCGACTGCTATAACTATAATTAAAATTTTCCTTCTTTTGATAAAACTTTTCATTCGCTTGTTACTCCGTCAAATTCAGCCTCGTTCGCTTCCGCTTCTTCTTTGGTCGCGCGCACAATACCATCTTTGTGATGAGCCGGTGAATAAATTGTATAAAGTTTTAATTCTTCCACATCAGAAGTATTAATAATGTTATGTTCTGCTCCCGCCGGAACAACGACCATTATACCATCTTTCAAATCGTATTCGTTTCCATCAATAATGCATTTGCCTTGACCTTTTTCAAAGCGAAAAAATTGATCGTTATCACTATGTATTTCCATTCCAATTTCTTCTTTTGGTTTTAAACTCATCAATACCAATTGACTATGCTTGCCCGTATATAAAACTTTACGAAAATTACCGTTTTCTAATGTTTCTTTTTCTATGTTTATACTATATCCTTTCATATTTTTATTAATTAATTTAATTATTTTTTAAAACTATTATTCTTATATTTTGCCAGCAGCCAGGAACTCGACTGGACCTTGCCGCCCTTGCCTATATTATTAATTATTTTACAATTAATTTTTTTACAAACTTCTCCTTCTATTATCGGGATATTCTTTACACTTCTATCTCCCCCTTTAGCAAAAATGTCCGGCTTTAATTTCCTTAAATCTTTTCCAATGCTTATATCTTTCGTGCCCGGCTTATGTTTAGTAAATATAACCTTATCTACATATTTAAATGCTTCTAAAATTTCTTTTCTTTCTTTCTGTGGCATAAAAACATAACCTTTTTTCAATTTCAACCAATTATCGTTGTTTAAAATAACAACCAATTTATCACCAAGCTTTTTTGATTCCCTAAACATTCTCACATGACCGATATGAATAGGGTCGAATCCCCCACTAACGGCAACAATTATTTGTTTTTTAATTTGCTTTTTCTTTTCACTCATAATTCAGCTTAATCCGTGCTCGTTAAAAAATTCCGTATACAATTTGTCCACTACAATAATATGAGCCAAAAGCCAATTCCCGGAATAAGCAGTCATTTCTTCCGCCAATTTTTTTATATCAATATCTTGGCTGTTCATCTTCACAAAATATTCATTTATGGCTTCACGATATTCATTATGCGCGTTTATATGAAGCGGCGCATCCTGATATTTAAACTTATCAAAATAACTCTCTTCTGTGCTTAGATGATAAAAGGCATAATCTCCAAGCTCTTGCAAACCTTTAACAGTTTCCTCTTTCGATAGGGTTTCTTTTGTTGTTAAATCAATAATTCCGTTTACGATTTCAAAAAAATGCTTATGTTGTTCGTCTATTTCCTTTATACCGACGCTATTTTCTTCTTTCCAAATAAATTTATCCATAACAAAGTAATTATATAACCTTTAGATTATTGCCGCAACTCAAATTTTACTTTATCGCCTGTTTTTAAGCCAATTTCATCGGACTTACCACTATTTATCTCTAAAGCATATTTCCCTGGTTTATCGGGGGAAATTGAAGGGCAAACAACAGACTTACAAGGCTGGACATTTTTAGCAATATAAACAATTTCTTTATTTTCGCCAATCCAAATAATATCCAAAGGAATAAGAGTATTTTTCATCCAAAAGGCATACTTATCTTCGCTTGAAAAAACAAAAAGCATGGCATTTCCATCTGCTAAAGACTTTCTATTCATTAATCCTTTCATTCGCGCTAAAAAAGAAGAGGCAATTTCAGTGTTAAAACATTTATCGCCAAAACAAACGGGGATGTATTTTACCGGACCTGGAGCCACTTCCTCTTTTATGACAGACAAAAAAATAACCCCAAAAATAATTATTATAAAAAGCAACAAAATCAATAAAATCATTTTAATTTCCATAAATAAATAGCCGCCCGCCAAAATTCAGTAATTTAATTGCCAAATGGAAAAATTTAAAACTGCCGCAAAGGAAACCCAAATAATATAAGGAAGCAAAAGCCAGCCGGCGAATTTTTTAATTTTTCTGAATAAAATTAAATTTATTAAAATTGCCAGCCAAAGAATAAAAATTTCAATTAAGGCGGCCTCCGGTCTTCTTAAGCCGAAAAATAAGATTGACCACAAAGAATTAAGTCCGAGCTGAATTGCAAAAAAAGTAATTGCAATTTTTTTCTTTTTCTTTTCAGTATCGCTCTGCCAGACAAAATAAAGCGCGATTCCCATTAAAATATAAAGAAAAGTCCAAACCGGACCAAAAATCCAATCCGGAGGATTAAAAGACGGCTTAGCTAATTCTTTATACCAAAGATCGATTACCGGCATAACAAAGAACGAACCGATGAGTCCGGCTAATAAAGGTAAAATAATCGAAATCCCTAATCTAAACTTGTTCATAGATGATTATTTATTTTATTATATTAAACTATAAAATTTCTACAATTTTCTGTTTTGAAGTATGGCCTGACAAGATATTTACCCGTGAAGGACTTATGCCAAAATATTCCGCTAAAACCTTAATTATCCCTGTATTCGCCTTGCCATTTACGGATGGCTCTTTAACCGAAACCGTATAATGATTTTTATCTATTTTTACTACCTCCTTTTTTTTAGCGCTAGACTTAGCTTTTATAAAAATTTTCATAAAGAACGCATTTATTGCTTGCTACTTACCGCTTGGACATAATCGCAATAATCACAATCTGCGCCAGCTTCAGGTATTTTTTCGCCATTTAAACATTTATGAGCTTCTATTATTACTCTTTCAACCCAATTGTCAGAACCCGTATAAGGAATCAAAGTAACCTCAAATTCAAGCTTGGCATCAAACGCTTGACGGTCCGTTTTTCCATTGCAATAAACAAAATATCCGGTATCCGAAACCTTATACCCATTTTGGCGGAATAACCACTGATATATTTCCATCTGCCTTTTATATCCATCTTGCCATTCTTTATTAAGCTCAATAATTTCTTCATCTTTTGAAGTGGCCTTATAGTCAACGACAATATATTCGCCTTTAGAATTTTGCCAAAGGTCGTCTATAGCGCCTGTTATTAAAAAATTCGTTGGTTTGTGCAGATATTGTATGCCAGTAAAATTGTGGCGCCATTTATCCAGATCTTCATGTGGGACAGGCCGCGCATCCACGCCATATTTTTCAATTAACGGATGTTTAGTATCATTGGCACGATAGACGTCAAATTCCAATTTTAAAAGTTTATCAACTGCCGAATTTAAAGAAAATGGAAAACCGGGCGGCCTGCCGATTCCAAGCCGACGATCTAAATAAAAACATCTTGGGCATTCAAAAAATAAATCTATTTTTGAGCGTGACAATTTAAACGGCTCGGGAGAATTCGACCCATAAAGATTTTTCGTGCGCTTAGAATTGTAGTATTGGCTCATAAGTTTTTATATTCTACGCCTTACGCCGAAATAAATCAAAATAAATAAATTACAAAAAATGCCTTATTAGAAGAAAGGTATTTATAAGCCAAAAAATAATTCCACTGGCCGTTAAAAATAAAATTACTTTTGTTTGAGTGTCCATAAAAAATATCAACTAAGCCAAAAACAGCGTAGTTTGTTTTAATTACCTTGTCAATTTTTACGGAGAAAAAATTCTTCCGTCAGGAGTCTCGCATTTCATCGGATTTTGACCCACTATCGGAAAGGCAGCGACAACGCATTCTTCAAAATTAGTTACTAATTTAAAAAGAGCGCTGCATTTTTCTTTACTTGCTTTGTCGCTCTTGCCCAAGCATTCATCTAGTTGAGCTACAATATTACCTTCTATGCCAACTATGCTAAATTTCAAAGTTTGAATTACTTCATCTATTAAACTGTCTATATTAAAAGAGGCGCGTTCATTTTCACATTCTATTTTTTGCAGATCATTATAATTTCCGCACTGCGTAGCGCTAACACTAAAAGTGAAAATTGCGGTTTTTTTATCTTTTTCTACTGCATAAACATATTGCGTATAAATGCTTCCAGCAGCACCCTCGCTTAATTTTGTTACGCAATATTCGTGACCATTAATTATGCGTTTTTCCGTTCTGCCGGCGCGCTCTATCTCTGAACCAGCTTCGGTGCATCCAACTGACCCATCTACAATTTGAACTTGTGGCGGCCAATCAAAAGCGCGCATATAAGTCGTCAAAAAACTAGCCGGATATTCAAATGTGACATTTTGAATTTTATCAACAAAAGTTATCCAATTCGACTTTTTTTCTTTTATATTAATCGGACAAGGCGCAAACTCACAATTCGGCCCTATTCGACTCACAGAAGAACCGTCCGAGCAAAGTTTCGCCTCCATGGTACAGGCGATCTCATCAGATTTATCTAAAAATTGATTAATTATCAAATAAAAAATTCCCGCCACTAAAACCGTCGCAAAAATTGCAAACAAAATTTTCTTATTTTGAGAATAAAACTCTAAGACCATATATAAATTATAGCCATTCCAATAATTCCTACAAGAATTAAATATGTAATACACGGAATGAATACTCCTTTTAAAATTTCTCGTTCACGATTTTTTACGCCAACAATGGCTTCTCCCGCCAACATATCTGCCAGCGCTATCATATTACCCGCAGAACCACCAACCACGCCAAGCGACAATATTACCGCAACACTAAAACCGAGAGCTTGTCCGGCGACACTGAAAAAATTTCCAAACATAATATTTGAAACCGTAGCGCTACCGGTAATAAAAGCTCCAAAAGCGCCAATAAAGGGCGCGAAAAACGGCAACCAACTCATTTCAAAACCCCCAGCGATAAGGGTCATAGCCGATGGCAATCCAGAATAATTATTACTGGAATTTATCATTAATTGCACAAAAGCCGACATTGATACAACGACAAAAAATGGATTTAAAGTTCCTTTGAAAGCATCTATCATTGAAAGTGAAAGTTTTTCTTTTTTATTTTTCCATATAAAAGCGGTAATTAGTCCGGCAATAATAAACACAAAACCGGGATTAAACAAGCTGAAGGCATGATTTATTATTAAATGGATATTAATATTTGCGTTGCCTAAAATTAACTTACCAACAATTAAAAGCAAAACTAAAATTCCGTAAGGTAAAAATGCCCTAAATGCAGGCATTGTTTTTTCAAGCTTTTCTTCTCCGCGCAAAGACAAAATGCTTTTCGGCATAAAAATTTTTAATTTCATTGTAAGCAATACCAAAAGTAAACCGATTATAGAGCCAACTATTGAGGGAAATTCCTGTCCAAGAAAAGCAGCTGCTATAGCCGATGGAACAACAAATGCTATACCGGACCAAACAGAAAAGCTTAAACCTCCAAAAAATTCTTTCTTTCCATTGATTCTGCCAGAAGTAATTATCCAAAGCATAAAAATAGGAACTATAAATCCAACACAATTTATAAGCGCGGAAGTAAACGGAACCGAAGAAATATCCAATCCAGCAAAACCAATACGGATAGGCGCTCCGGCAGCACCAAAAACAACAGCAGCGCTATTACCCAAAAGCCCTACTATTAAAGATTTCATTACCGGAAGTCCAAGTCCAATAAGAAGCGGAGCAACAACCGCCACTGGAGTTCCAAACCCGGCAGTACCTTCTATAAAACCTTCGAAAAACCACGCCAAAATAATAATTTGCACCCTATAATCCTTTGAAATATGTTCTAAATAATATGAAATATTTTTGATAACATCCAAATCTTTTAATATTCCCAAGAAAAAAATCGCTCCGAAAATAATAATAAAAATATCAAAAGCCACAAAAAAGCCTTTAATATATGAAGTCAAAAGCGAAACCGGCAATATCTGCCAATAAAAAATCGCCAGAAGCGTAAATAGGGCAAGCGTAACAAGCGACGCCCTAAGAAGAGAAGTTTTTACCCAAAGTAAAAAAACGAGAAAAACCAAAAAAGGAATTATTGATAACAAAACCGGAAAAGTAAGCATTGCATCTATTTTACACTTTCAACAGATTTGGAGCAAATAAAAAAACCGCTTCAAAAGTGAGCCAAGCCCGCTTTTTATTTAAAGTATTCACCCAGTAATACCTATTAAGCTTTTTTGAAGTGCTTATACAAATAGTTGAAAAGCGCTCCGAAAGCTGCAAGGAAAAATACAAAACAAAATATCCACCCGACAAAAGGAATTATTCCTATCACTTTCATTACCACAATACCAGTTAATATACTCTTCCAATCCACTCCGAATTCCGGCTTTTTCAAAAGTTTCCGAAAAATAATAGTTCCCAACATTATCGGCGCGAAAACCGAAGCAAAAATTGCCATTAATAAATATAGTAAAACTCCGATAATACCAAGAAAAACGCCAACAACTGTAATTAAAGAAATAATTACTGCAATAGGCAAAATCACCAAAACGATAAACCCGCGCAATGTTTCTTTCCCAAAATTATCTAATGTGTAGCTTACTGCTTCTTTTATTTTTTTACCAAGGAAAAAATAAATTGCTAGCGCCGCAGTTAAAGAAATCAATAATCCTAACAACCAACCCATACCAAACAATCCAATAAAACCTTTTTTAGATATTGCTCTATTTTTTGGAGCTACAATTTCTTTAAAAACAACTTCTCCTTTTATTTTAGCTCCGTCTTCAATTGTTAATTTTTCTGGCGCACTGTAATTTAAATTCCCAGAAAGTTCCGCCTTACTGCCAATAACTAATTTTTGGCCTACTTTTATTGAGGTATTACCATTAACTTTCCCATCAATGCGGATAGTATCGCCGTAAACGATAAGATCACCCCCTATATAACCGTCAACCAAAACATTTCCGCCGGCCAATCCAACATTTCCATCAATTTTTAAATCCGAATTCAAGCTCACTTGTCCGCCAGCTGCCAAAAGTTCTCCGCCAATTTTTCCGCCAATCGCTAATGTGCCGCCAACCAAGCGAGCATCTTCACCAATATTGCCTTCAAAAATCAAGGTTCCGCCTGCCGCATTTAAGTCATTACGTATATCTCCTAAAACCACGACGGTTCCTCCAGCGGCAAAAATGTCTCCCTTGGCAATTCCCAAAATATTTACACTATTACCGGCAATATAAAGATTTTCTTCGGCAACTGCGTCCCTACTAAGAGAATAATCCGGAACACCTTGAAAATTCGCCCCAAAAGAAACAAACGGTAATACCAAAAAAGAAAAAACTAAAGCCAAAAATATTTTTTTCATATTTTTAAATTAATAAAACTAATGATAATTTTTACAACTCTGCCGTTAAACTATTAAAAGCTGTTGTTTCTACTCTTTTAATAATTGTTTGCTTATCTAAGTTAGAAATTTTCTGCCGCGCATCTTCAGGGAATATTCTTTCGATATCTATACTATTATACGTACCGTCTCGCGGTGCTTCAAAAGAAAACCCGCTCAAATCGTAATATGATAATTCATTCGGATAACTTATTCTAACCGGCAAAGAAATACTGCTTAATGTTTTTAATTTACCGTTTTCAACAGTATATTCTCCACAATATGCCCAGATATAAAATGGAAACAGCTCGTTTTTAGGTTGAAGATTTTCAATTCCGCAAAATTTTTGGCTGTTTTCTGCAGTTTCCCAGTTAAATTGTTTTTGAGTTAAAAGATAATCCGTAATTGTTTTTTCCAACTGAGAATTGCCAAAATTGAACGCCAAGCAATCTTCTTCCCAAACTCTTAAACATTTTTGTTTAGCCTCACACCAAGAATAACCGGCTGAGCCAATACAACCATGAATATCTTTGTCTCCGCCAACAACCAACCCAGACTCAGATTCTGACGCAGGCGCCTGCATATCTTTAAAAACTAAATAACCGCCAACCCCTATAATTAATACCGCTACTACTATTATTGCCACTAATAATGGCGTAAATGTTTTGTTTTCCATAATTTTATTTTACTACTTGAGCGCAATAAGAGCAACGTTTAGCTTCAATGGGTATATCACTTAAACATTCTTTACATTTTTTGATTACTGAGTCCGCCGAAGGTTCTCTATGAGAACGCTCAACTAATATATTTATCGGTTTAACTACAAAGAAAAATATTGCAGCTGCAGCCAATATAAATGAGATAACAGCATTTATTAAATGCCCTATCATAAATTTACTTCCATTTATAGTAAAATAAAATCCGGAAAAATCCGGCACTTTGATAATTGCCGCAATGAATGGAGTTAATAAGTCAGATACAAGAGCGGTAACTACTGTGCCAAAAGCCGCGCCAACCACCACGCCCACAGCTAAATCAACCACATTCCCGCGAAGCAAAAATCGCTTAAACTCTTTTAACATATAAATACATTATAACACATTCATAAAAAAACAGGCATGAAGTGCCTGTTTTTTATGATATTCATCTAAATAATTGATTATTTAGCGAATAATCTAGTAAACCAACCAAATAAGCTAAATTTGTTTTCATTCGCATTAACAAATATTTCAACCTTCTGTTGCTCTTGTTGTAATGCCTGGATTTGATTTTGAAGCTCTGTTTTATCGGCTTCATTTTGAACATTTTCCATTAACTTGTTTAATTGTTGTAATCTATTTTCCGTTTGAACCATCTCACTTCTTAGAGCTCCCAAATTTTTATAGTCGGAACCTAAAAAGAATGTTTTTACTTTATTTCTCTCCTGGACTTTTTCCATTGCTTGAACAGTTGTGCTAGCAGCTTGATTTTGCTGTTGTGCAATAACCCTAACTTGTTGCCCTATCCCATTATTTTCTCTATTAGCAACAAATAAGAGACCCTGAACAAAATTTGATACGGCGCTGCGATGCTCTTCAATATCGACTCGATCTTTTATTTGTTTTTGTTCGCGAACTTGAACTTGTGTCCCAGAACTCATCTCAGTATTCTGATTTTGAATTTGGTTTTGAACTTGAACTTGAGCCTGTATATTTTCTCCATGATTGGCAGTTTGCGTTTGTTGTTGAACTTGAACGCCCGCACCAGCATTACTGTTACTGTTTTCTCCTTGTGCAAAAACCGTTAAAGAAGAAAAAGAAATCGCCAATGCCAAAAAAATGACAAATAATGAACTTATATTTAATTTTTGCATAATTCTATTAATTATTTAATTATATGCGACCTTTTTTCCATTATATAAAAGATATGTCTATTTGGCAATTTCCATTTCCCCTGTTCTACTCTACACTTAAAACACTAAACTAAAAGCAGAAGTGGTTGTAAAAATGTGTTCACATAGATATAAGTTTCATCGCCGCTCCAACAGCAACCGCGTTTTTATAAAATCTTGCTTTTTTTACCGGCATATTGATATTTTTCTTGAAATTTTTTAAAAATCCTTTTTGTCGAAACATTCCTCCGCCAACAATCATTAATTGTGGGTTATACGGTTTTATTAATTTTTCTATTTTATTCCCAAGGAATTCAGGTAACGCCTTATCATTTTTAGAGTTGCGGAGTTTTTGATATCCGCGCTCCCATTGTTCCGGACATTCAAATTTTTTTATTTTTAAAATTTTACCGTTTTTACCGAAAGCTCTACCAATTCCCGTTCCTATTGTTATAAAGAAAACGCTTTTCTTGCTGACCGCTTTGCCTATCCTATATTCTGCGTGGCCAAAACAGCGAGCGTCATTATCCAACGCCATAACTTTAAAATTAAAATTCGTAGCAAGAAAATCAAAGTTTTTAATATAGGGAATATTTGGGCTTTTTATTATTTTTTTCCCACTCACAATCCCGGCTACCCCAATAGCAATTCTGTTTGTTCCCCCTAAAATTCTTATTATTTTAAAAAGAGATTGTTTAAAACTGGACAAATTTTGAGGTGTCGACAATTCTGTTGTTTTTAAAACTTTTTTTCCGTTCCACAAAACTCCCCGTATTTTTGTTCCACCAATATCTATCCCTATTATTTTTTTGCCGATTTTATTAGACATGAACGGTATAATTTGAGATGGTCCAGAATAAAACGTGGGAATAAAAATTTTCTAAATACCGTCTTTCTCGCTTCCTCGCCCATCTTTTTTTTCTTTTTATAATTTGCTAAAAGAAAAAGCGCTCTCTGGGCTAATTCTTCCGAATTTTTTGCGATGAAACCGTTTTTATTGTTAATAATTTGTTTTCGAATCCCCGAAGCCGGACCGCCAATTACCGGCTGACGTTTCCACATTGCTTCCGTAACTACTAACCCAAATCCTTCTTTAATGGAATTCTGCATCACGATATCCGCGGCGTTTTGCGCCATACTTGTAAATTTTAAAATATTTTTATTTTTCGGGTTAAAAAACATGAAGATTTCGGGCGATTTTTCAACAATACCTTTAATATCTCTATAAACTCCTCCTGCCAGCGGATTATCATAAGCCTCATTAAAACCAATAAGCGCCAAATATGCCTTGGGATATGTATTTTGAATTATACGAAACGCTTCAACAACCCCGACCGGATTTTTCCAAACATCAAAACGCGACACCTGAACAATTAACGGGCCGTCTATGGGAACACCGCCATGTTTTTTTAAATACAAACGCGCCTTTTCTTTGAAAACAATTTCTTGTTTGGGCGACAATGGGTCAATAGCGGGCGTAAAAATTTTAACTTTATTTCGGGGAAAGCCATTACATATAAAATCACGATTACTAAAAACGGTTTTATGATACGGCTTTACAAACGGGGAAAGTTTTCCCCAGACCGGTTCAAAAACCGCGGAAGTATCTATATGGCTAAAAAGAACCTTGCCCTTGATGCGTGAATAAAAACCTGCCAAAAGAAGTTGCGGGTCATTTATTGCTAAAACATCGCAATTGATATTATTTAATTCTATCGCAACAGCCTTACTAACCCGTTCATATTCTGCCCATTCTTTATTATTGATTTTTATTGCCGCTCCTTGTAAAGCATTATGGATTTTATTGGTTATCCCGAAAAAATCTTTTCCAACTGCGGAATCCATATAATACCAATTGCTTTCCACACCCAAAGCGCGCAAATAGGGGATTAAACTTTTTAAAATTTCCGCCACGCCACCGCCGACAGCCGTTGCGTTAACGTGCGCCACCTTCTTGCCCCGCAAGTAAGAAGCTTGTTTTAATAATTCTTTTTTTCCTTTTTCCGGTAAAAATCTTAAAAAGTCCGCCGAACGTATTTTTTTTGTAAATTTAAATTTTTTTAAAAGCGTTTTTCGCGCCATTTTTGTTTTATTATTTTATTAAATTTTTCAACCCTTTAAACATTATCATATTGGAAAAATATTAAAATATTTTATCACTTAAAATTCAAATGCTTTTTAAATAATTTACTGAAAAGCCGCCCACAAAGGAACGGCCTTTGATTTATAATCAAATAATTACTTCTTTAGCCTAAAACTTCTAACAATCTCGGAAAACACACTTTTATACTCATCCCAGCTGCTTTTGGTTGTGTTAAAAGACATTACCCAAACATCATCTCCTTCGCCCGGAATCGCCACTATTAAAACCTTAAAATCTACTCCTTGCTGAGTTAATTCTCCTTCTACCGCGCGGACAGATTTGTCATTTATATTTACATCTTGCTCGTTAGCAAAAACAGTATTTGAAACAACTTGTGAAAGCGCATCTTTAACGGTTTGCATATATTCAGCCAAGTTTTTTCCTTGAAGAGTATCGTAGCTCACCGCAAAATAACTTCTAAAATTAATTTTTTGCGCTGCAGGGTCATTGAGTTGTTCACTAACATTAACTGCCATTGCCGAAGCCCCAATTACAGGCTCTGTTTTTTGCCAACCCAAAGGGAAAACAACATCAAAATCATCAGTTACAAGTTTATTTTGTAATTGCTCGTCACCCATTCCATTATTTTGATTTCCCATTGGCGTTTGTTGCGCAGTATTTTCAGAAGAATTAATTAGCGGTTTATTCTGCTTAATAAAGTAAAAACTAATTAATGCCGCAATAACAACAACTACGATTATTAAAACGAGAATTACAATTTTGTTTTTCATATATTTATTATTATTATAACACCTCAATAGAACAACTCTATAATTAACGAAGTTTTTATTTTTTTTAATTTATCTGCGCGAAAAGTACCACATAATTCTTACCGTATGCTTTGGCGCACTTTGGGCAAGTGGTATAAGAAAAGTATAATTTATTTAACTTCTTACCTTTATTCTCAACATGTATCTTCATTTCTTGCGCCCATTTACCGGCATTTTTATATGGTCCTTCAAAAACTTTTGTTAAAAAAGTTCCGGAGAGAGCCGCCATTTGTGCGCCAGAGACATCTTTAGATACATCAATATAAATATCCGCGCCCCAAAGAGATTTCTCGTCTGTTAACATTAATTGCTGTGGCGCTTTAGCATCCGCCTTCTCGATTAATTCCATATTCTTAACTATTTTTTTCCCTATATTAAGAGGCATATGAAAAAAGCTAGTAATATGGTCTTTCACAAAAATTTTATCTTTCCATGCAATTTCTTTATCCTGCCACGGCTCAGGATTAAACGGCTCGCAACAACCTGTTGATTTTATTGTTTGATTATCCATATTTTTATTATACCATTATATTCCGCCAACCACAAAATAAACAAAAAAACAGGCGTTTTACGCCTGTTTTTATACAAATATCTATTTTCTATTTCTGCTTACGCATTTCACGTATATCTTTTTTTACAACCCTAGCTACATCGCCGCCTATCTTAATGCTATTTTTAAGGCCGACTTTAAGCGACTTCATGCCTTTTTTCCCCGCTTTTTTAGCAGCCACTTCAAATTCTTCTTTATATTTTTTCCGCTGAGGCTCTGAGGCTTTCCATTTTTTCTGTATTACTTTCGCCATCTTGCCGGCTTGCTTATCCGCTTTTTTCGCTAATACTCCTGTTTTTTTTGCCGCGCCTCGCGCGAATGATTTTATCTTTTTTATCGTTTTTTTGTTCATTTTATTTAATTATTTTTACGCAAAAATTCAATTTCGCCCCTTTATTCAATTAAGTTTAATTCCTATAGTGGCGTAAATCAATATTTTTAACTTCCCGGACAACCTATCCGCCGACAGGCAGGTTTAAGCCCATAATCTTAAAATCATTATATCAGATTTTACCCTACCCTACTACTCACGATTTTATTATACCACGAAAAATAAAAAATCCCGCTTTTTATTTTTCGTTTTAACGACGAAGGAAGTTCGCGACTCCTACTAATTGAAGTTTATATTCACCCTGAGAAACCTGTCTCAGGGTTATAGTCTCGGATGTGTATGAACCAGAGAATATTCCATAGCCTCCTCCAGATAAATTTTCAATACGAGAGCCATTAAGCAATGCTTCCATATTTAGTGTTTCAATGTCCCAATTATCACAAGTAGCGCCGCCATATGGAATATTTTTTGTTGATCCGTACATAAATTGACCATAGATGTGATTATTATTTTGGCTTGTTATTTTTAATTTGATTGGACCCGTAAAAGTACAATAATTATCCGGAACATTAGTATTTTTAAAAGACGCTACGCCCTCCCAATTTCCTTTGAGATCGGCCACGGCCCCAAGATTAAATTTAGTTTCATCAATCTTTATATTCTCAATAGGTTTAATTTTTATTTCTGATTTTGATCTAAAAACAAAAACAGGAACAACTACAATGATTATTGTAGTAATAAGTACAAAAGGCCAAAATTTTACTAACCATGGACGCATATTTTTATTTCAACATACAATTTGGCTCCCCGGGTAGGATTTTCCGCCAAAGCGGAATAAACTTCCCTACAACCTTTTATATTTAAACTTCTCTGCTCCGCGGGTAGGATTCTTCGCCTAAGGCGAATGCGCCTCTGGCTCAGAACCTACAAATCTATATCAATAAATTATTTAACTCTTTTCTCCCTTGACCAGATTTCAAAAATTTTTCACGTTTCATTGCTTCGCTACGAGTTAAGAATCCCTCCCTATAAATCAGTTTCCACGGCATTCTCCCCTTAGTATAACGACATTTCCCCGAATTATGTTCCTTTATTCTTTTACTAAGATTATTTGTACTGCCAATATATTTAGTATCAAAAGACGAACTTTTTATTACGTGTAATACATTGCAAATAAAATCCCTTGCTCCGGCGGTAGGATTCGAACCTACAACCTTATCCTTAACAGGGATTTGCTCTGCCGTTGAGCTACGCCGGAGCAAAAGATTTTATTAAATAAATTTACATTTGGTAGGATTCTTCGCCTAAGGCGAATGCGCCTCTGGCGCAGAACCTACAACCGTCTCGTTAACAGCAAGCTGCTCTGCCTCCGCCAGCCGGCGGAGAGCTACGCCGGAGCAAAGCATTTTATACTTTCTTGTCTTTTCCTTTTTTGTCCAATTTTTTCAGCTGATTTTTTATTTCCTCCAAATCGCTTTTTATCTGTCTTAAACTTACTGCCTCGCCTCTTAATTCTTCTTCTGTTTTTTCATCAATTCTCTTTTCTTCTTTAATACCGCTCAGTAAAATTTGGTCGCCGATAAAAAAAGAAACAAATAATCCAGTTGTCAATAAAATAAGAACGCTTATTAATATTGAAACTGGTCCTGTCATAAAGGGAAACATGTCTGCTGTCATCCAAATTCCGCGCCAAAGCAAAACAATACCTATACTTCCAACTATCGCGTAAAGAACCGGATGATGTGAAAGCGCCCCTCTGACTTTATCCTCAAATTTATCAAAAAATTTCATCATATTCATACTCAAAATTCAACAATCACCATTATAATTTTTAAAAGGCTCCCTGTCAAAGACATGGGAGCCTTTATTGATAAGCATTTATGGCTTCCACTATTCTATTTTTCATAGTCTCGTAGCTTTCATAAAATTCTATCTCCACAGTTGGGATATCCGGGTGCCTTTTCTTATGATTCTCTACCCATGCCTTCCCTGTAATAGACAAGGGGATAGATTGATATTTTCTTTTATCTATCCGAACTACGTAAAAATCTATACCTTCTTTAATATCCGAATAAGAAAATCTACCCGACGGAACAAACCCACTAATAATCCCTGAAGTTTTTAACTCTTTAAGAATTTTATTTACCATAAACTCTCTTCGCTTACCGATTCTTTCGCTGGCCCAATTACCGCAACTCTTAATTTCTTCTTTTATTTTTTCCCTTAACAAGAAGAATCTAACCATTTTGGGTTTTTTCAATTTCTATCGCCTCCTTTATTTTTTTATTTTTTTGAATGTTCTGTGCGCCCACCAGGGCTCGAACCTGGGACCTTCTCCTTAAAAGGGAGCCGCTCTACCAACTGAGCTATGGGCGCAAAAGAACCCGTAGCTCGAGAGCATTAGGGCTCTTCTTATTTATTTTAAATCGTCTATCTGGTTACAGATATCACTTCATCTAATTCAATAGAAGAACTAGAAACGCCAATAGTAATCCGACTGGTTGTGGCGTTTTGAAAAATCTGATATTTGGTATCGGCAGCGCTTCCGTCTTTCGGATCAAAAACCATAGTAGAAACATAAGTCGGCACCAAACAAGGTTCCAAATTTACTAAACCGGCATCTGAGCCGATATTGGTTAGAAAACTAGGAATAGCTACTGTTGAAGCACCACAAGTGGTATTCCAAACTCCTTTATTATCAGCCATTCTTTGCCCAACCGCGTTCAAAATTGTATTAACATTGCTCCATCTTTGAGTATTTCTTGCTTGAGCAAATTGCCGGGCTGGATTTAAAGCCACAATAACAACTGCCGCTAAAATAGCAATAATACCGATAACTACCAACAATTCTATCAAAGTAAAACCTTTATTCATAACATATTTAACATTTTAGATAATCTTTCGACCTTTAATTTACGCCTTTATTATACCAATATATTAAAAAAATCAAAATTTCGCAACTTCTTCCCAAAAAATAATCGATAAATCGCTTTCTTGAGCCGTAATTTTTAAATTGGTAGTTGCTTTCTGGAAAATTGCCTTAGTTTTAATGATTTTTTGACTCGAGACGGTTTCAATCGGCAAAATAAAACACTGATATTCGCCTACAGAAATATTTTCATCGCCATTATAAGATCTATCCCATGATAATTTTAATAAAGCCGTTTCAACACATGCCTCGGCCAAAGCAAAACTTCGTTCTTTGAATTCGGCGTCCAAAATATTAGCGCGGCTGAAAAAACCCGTAGAACTGACGGTTAAAGTAATCGTCATAAGTAAAATCGAAATAATAATTGTGGATATAATAGCAATATAACCTTTCATTTTCTTAAATATATAGTCGTATTAAATAATTTTGAATTGACTATTAAATTTATTTTTATTGCTTCCGGCAAATTGCCGTTAGCCGCCTGATGTTCAAAAATAACATTATTCACGGCAATATTTTGGCTGTTTAAGATATTCCACTCGTTCAAACCATTTTTTAATCTAAGATTATTAGAATTTAAATCAACAATAATTGGGTTGTCGGAAAAATTGGCTTTATTGACGGAAAGCGTTGAACTAGTTGCGTCAACCGGCGGGATATTGATTGCTGTCGCTCCGATTAAAGCCCATTTAATTTTTTGAAGCAGAAAATTCGCTTCTTGCTCAATAATGATTGAGTCATAAATACCATTATTGCTTTCAATTATTTGATAAACCGCCACAAGAGAACCGCCGATGATAATGGAGGTTAAAGCAGAATAGATTAAAATTTCAATTAAAGTAAAACCCCGCATATTAAGGACTTGATGTAATAATTCTTAAAGCGTCGTTTGAACGGACCGAAACATAAATAATATTGTCTTCATAATCTATGCCTGTAGCCATTTGTGGAAAATTAAAAAAACTCCATAACAAAGGACTGGAAGGATTGGAAATATTATATATTTTAAATTCCGCGTTGGCGTCTTCCGTTACCAAAAAAGCCAAAGAACCGGCTGAAACAATATCGCGAGTTTTATCGCCGATTGAAACTGAACCAACGATTGCCATATTGGAAACGTCGGAAGCGTTAACGATATAAAATTTTGTTTTTTCGCCAACCAGTATCTTGTCTTCGCTTTTTGAATAAACACTATAAGTATAATCGCCGATGTCGATTGACCCCAAAATAAACGGCGAGGTTGAGCTTACCACATCAACCACAATCATTCCTCTTTTAAAATCTTCAGTACCTAAATAAGCCCGATTATTTAAAACATAAATGTCATTAATTCCATTGCCAACGCCTGAAAGGCCGGAAACTAATGAAGGATTTAAAGGATTATTCACATCAATAATTGAAAATTCCTGAGGGGCTCCGCTGGCGCGGCCGACATAAACATAATTATCCCAATAAAATATTGTTAAAGCGTCGGCATCGCCGGGCAAATCAAGAGAAGCTATTTCAACCGGCGCCGACAAATTACTAACATCAACAACGATGAATTCCTTATTATCATCCTTGCCGACCGTATAAGCGTAATTGCCGGCAACATCAATACTATTTAACCCTTCTCCCATATTAAGACTGGAAATAATAAAAGGACTTTGACCGTTGGCGGCATCAACGATAAAAAAATCCGGTTTGGTTTCAACACTCGCGATTGCCGAAAGATAAATAATTTTATTTTTAACATCTAAATCGGTGGCGGAAACTCCAGCTCCAAGATCAATTGAGCCCAAAGTTCGAGGATTTTCCCAATTGCCCGAAGGAGGACTTCCTCCGGTATCGCCGCCGGTCTCAAGAACCACCTGCTTATCCGTAATTAAAGTAACTAATTCAATTTTTTGCGGCCGCAATTTTTCAATTTGCCAACTAACACGACTGATAATTTTTTTAGTATAAGTGTCAATATTATCAATAATTATTTCTTTTAAATAAATATCTTCCGTTGATGAACTTGATATTAAAGAATTAAAATCTTGTTTGCCAGTCGCCCAAGCAGTTTCCAAAATTTGACGATTAAGATAAAGCGCCTGGTTACTCAATTCTGCGTCTATCGCCGTTGACTGATTCCCAAAAGAAATTATAACGGCGGCAGCAATACTTGTCGTTAAAATAAAAAGCGAAATAAGGATTTCCAGAGTGGATTGCCCCGTAGAATAATTTTTTTTATTACCAATTAATTCTTCCTTCATTTTGAATTGATATTATTGACGAACGCGTCTCATTGGTCATGGTAATATTTCCTGTAATATTAGGGTTGCCTGTTAATTGTTCAAAAACGACTTCCTCTAAACCACCGCGAGTTATCGCTTGATTGGCTTTAATAATTTCATCATAAACGGTATCGCGCGATAAATAATTTTCGCCTTGAAAAATTATGTATTCGCTATTTTTAAGATAAACGCCATGCTTGACCTCATTGATATTCGTCAACGATTGATTTCTGGCTTTCTGAAGAACGCTGACTATTAGATTACGTTCGGAATTAAAACCATGGCTTTTATAGAAATCGATGCCGACAAATAAACCCAAAGCTCCAAGCGCAACAAAAATAGTCATTGCTATTAATAATTCAATAAGGGTGAAGCCCCTGTTATCTAAGGTTTTGGGTAACTTCATAAATTGGCGTAATAATTGAAAGAGCGACGAAACCGACAATCGCCCCCATAACAACCATTAAAAGCGGTTCTAAAACAGTTGATAAATTTTTTGTCATTTCATCAAGTTTTTTTTCGTGGAATTCCGAAAGGTATAAAAGAGTTTCGCTCAAATTACCCGTTGCCTCGCCGATAGCAATTAATTGCGAAAGCATTGGCGGAAAAAGACGCTGTCTCTTTTCTAAATGTTTTGAAATTTCCCCGCCACCGGAAATTTCTTTGGCTATTTCTTTAAATTCTTTTCTGTAAATAAGATTGGGCAAGCTATCAGCCGTAATAGAAAGAGCTTCAACGACTTTAACATCGCTTTTGAGAAGCAAACTTAAAGTTCGACAAAAGTTCGCCATATTATAATTTTGGGAAATATCGCCGACAAGCGGCGTATAAAGAATTAAACGATCGGTAAAAAAACGAACCGATTTTATTTTCAACATTAACCAAGCGGAGATAATCATTATAATAATTCCAAAAACAACATAAACACCATAAATTAAAAGAAATTCACTGACATTAATAAGAATTCTAGTGGTAATGGGAAGTTGGACTTTCAAACTTTTAAAAATCGGCAGAATTTTAGGAAAAATATAAACTGTTAAAAGACCGGTAATTATAAAAGTGGCGATAACAATAATAATCGGGTAGATAAGCGCGCTAAGCACTTTACGGCGCAGCTCCCGTTTTTTATTTAATTCTTCCGCCAGATAATTTAAATTTTCATAAAGAATGCCACTAGCTTCGCCGACTCTGATGACATTAATCATTAAATCACCAAAGACGCCTTTAAAACGTTCCAAGCTGGTGGATAAAAACTGACCATTGGCAATATCTTCGGTAATTTGCCCGAGAATTTCTATCATCGATTTTGACCTCGCCTGTTTTTGAAGAAGTTTAACGCTGTCCAAAATCGGCATGCCGGCCTTAATCATCACCGCCAAATTTTTGGCAAAAATGATTTTTTCCTGCAGTGGAATCCAAAAGAAAAATTTATTCATTGATTACTCTTAATATTTCTTCGACCGTGGTAATGCCGCTTATAACTTTTTGGAAACCGTCTTCAATCATAGTGGTCATTCCGTTTTTGATGGCAATCTTTTTTATTTCGCCAGCGTCAACCTTTTTTACTACAGCTGCTCTTATTTCATCATCCATTTCTAAAACTTCATAAATGCCGATTCGGCCGCGATAACCACTATGGTCGCATTTATCGCAACCGCTACCCTGATAGAAATTTTTGTAATTCGCCAAAATTTTCCCAGGTAAAACACCTGAAAGACTTTTTATTTCATCTTGGGTGATAGATTTTTTAATTTTACAATCCGAACAAATTTTTCTCACCAATCGCTGGCCAATAGCGAGATTAATGGTGGAGGCGATTAAAAATGGCTCTATTTCCATATCAATAAGCCTAGGTAAAGTTGTGGCGGCATCATTGGTATGTAAAGTGGAAAGAAGAAGATGACCTGTTAGAGCGGCATTAATTGAGATCGAAGCGGTTTCTTCATCGCGAATTTCACCAACCATAATAATATTCGGGTCTTGTCTTAAAATAGAACGGAGGCCTGTGGCAAAAGTCAAACCGGTGCGCGGATTAACTTGAATCTGGTCTATTCCTTCAATAGCATATTCAATCGGGTCTTCAATAGTAATAATGGAAATTTCCGGCGTATTTAAAAGTTTGATCAAAGTATAAAGAACCGTTGTTTTCCCGGAACCGGTCGGTCCGGTAGAAAGAATCATTCCATAAGGTTTTTTAACGGCGTTAAGAATTTTCTTTTTATCCCTTTCACTAAAACCTAAGGTTTCTAAAATAAATTTTCCCGTTTTTTCCGCCAAAAGCCTTAAAACGGCATTTTCGCCGTAATAAGTCGGAGCGATGGAAACTCTGATGTCAATCGGGCCGACTTTTTTAATGACAAGACGGAAACGGCCATCTTGAGCCGCTTGATGCTCGTCGGTCCTTAACCCTGAAAGAACTTTAATTCTGGTAATTATTTCTGAATGAATTTCCTTAGGAAAAATAAAACTATCATGAAGTACGCCATCAATTCTTAATCTGACCCGCAAACGTTTGTCTTCCGGATCAATATGAATATCAGAAGCTCTACTTTCATAAGCATGTTCGATTAAGCTGTCTATCAAATCAATAATCGAAATTTGCTCTCCTTTTTTAATCTCTTGATCAATATTTTTTTTAGGCATTTCTTATTCGTCTTTACCCATATTTAAATTTCTTTTTCCAGATCTTCTAAAATTTTTCTTGCCTTTGCGCTAACTTTTTTCGGCGTTTTAACTTTTAATTCTACGATTAAATCACCTCTGCCAAACCCGCCAAACCTAGGCATTCCTTCTCCGCGAATCTTCAAATTCTCTTTTAAATCAAAATCTGCCGGAATTTCAATCTTTAATTTATTACCTGAAATAGTCAGAATATCAATCTTTTTATCTAACATCAAATCAATCATTTTAAAATCTTTTCTTATTATCAAATCATCTTCTTGCCGTTTAAAAATCTGGTGCGATTTAATTTTGATAATTATATAAAGGTCTCCTTCTTTAGCTCCGCGTTCGCCTGCTTCGCCTCCCCCCTGAATTTTTATTATTTGTCCGTCGGCAATGCCGGAACGAATTTCTATCGTTGTATTTTTTTCACCCATTACTTTGCCGACGCCACGGCAAACTTCGCAAACTTTTTTCGGAATCTGTCCTGTGCCAAAACATTTAGAGCAAGATTTTACTTGCATAATATCTCCAAAAAAACTTTTACGAATTTCTTTTATCTCACCTCTGCCGCCGCAAGTTTCGCATTTATCAAAACCGGCTTTAGCGTCATGACCCAAGCCACTGCACTTTTCGCATTTTATCGAAACCGAATATTTTATTTTTTTCTCTGCCCCACGATATGCTTCTTCTAAATCTATTTCCTGAACTATTTGGACATCAGCTCCGCCATGATATGAACGGCGCTTTTGTTTTACACCCATACCTTCAAAAAACGCATCAAATACATCGCTCAAATCTCCAAAGTCGCCGGAAAAATTGACATTTGCTCCTCCAAAATCGAAACCAAAAGGATTTCCCTGAGTTCCGCCGAAGGGCCCGCCTTGCGAAAAATCAAATCCGTTAAATCCTCCGCCGGCTTGCTGACCGCCATCAAATACTCGGCCGAATCTGTCGTATTGTGCCCGCTTTTCTTTACTAGACAAAACTTTATACGCTTCGCTTATTTCCTTGAATTTCTTTTCGTCGCCGCCCTTGTCGGGATGATATTTATGCGCTAATTTCCGAAACGCTTTTTTAACGTCCTCTTCCGAAGCTCCCTTATTTATGCCAAGAATTTTATAATAATCCATTATTTTAAAATGACATTCTCTTTGCTTCTTCCTTCAAGTATAATCGTGCCGAAACCCAAAGCCAAAAGAGTTTCATAAAGTAAAAACGAAACAAAAGCGGCAAGTAAACGAATTGGCCAAATAAAACTAATAATAACTAAAAATATGAAAACTGCAACCAATATTGGAGTAGAATTTAATATATTGTCCGGCAATGAATAAAATTTAACCGCTAAAAAGTCATACATCGTGTCGGAAAGCTTGCTTTGAAAATTCAGCTGCGTCCCGGCCATACCCATTGCCTGACTTTTTACCTGTTGAATTGCATTACCTAATAATTCTTCTTTTATAGAATCTGGCAAAAGGCTAAGTTGAGGATTATTTTCAAGTTCCTTTGTGGCGATACTTCTTATCATTTCTTCTGTTGAACCGGCAAGATTAAAACCGGGCATAATTTTTTCCAAAACCCCATTATCCGTTATTGGAGAAACTACAACATTGAAAGCATTTCGTGAGATAAAAAAGTCTTTATCGCTAACATCTATAAAACTTGCGCAAATAACTCCAGCAAACACCGCTATTCCGGCAACCACCTTGGGTAAAACTTTTTTAGCAACTTTCCAAAACTTTATTTCAAGAGCATTTTCAATTTCTTTTCTGCCGGCATAAATGCCGGATACAAAAAATAAAAGGCCTAAAATTATCCCAACGCCAACCATTAAAGAAAATCTATCGTAAAAAAAGATAAAAAATGCCAAGCTTTGAAATAAAACCGCCAAAACAACCATCCATCCGGTTTTAATAAAGAAAACACAAAGCAAAAACACCGCCATGAAAGCAAGCGCCATTAATGAAGACAATAAAAGATTATTCCCGCCGCCGCTAACCATAAAAACCTGTACAAAAAATCCCGAAGCAAAAGAAAACACAACGCCGAAAAGCGACAAAATAATTATTTTAACCCTTGAACGGTCTAATGAAACCTCATCTGTTCCCGATGAATCCATAATTATATTATAGCAAATTTTTATTGATTAGGAGAATTTTGCTCTTTATTATCTTCATCACCCCCATTGCTTTCATTGCCTTCTTTTTTTTCGGCATACATCGCTTGCCCTATTTTTTGAAGCTCTAAAGAAAGTTCGGAAGCGGCTGATTTTATTTCTTCAATATTCTGCGATTGATGAATTGAAGTTTTAAGTTTTTCAACTTTTTGATTTATAGAATCTTTAAGTTCGGCCGAAATTTTATCGCCAGCTTCGCTCACTGATTTTTCAGCTAGATAAACCGTCTGCTCGGCATGATTTTTTGCTTCTGCTAATTCTTTTTTCTGCCTATCTTCTTCGGAATGCGCCGCAGCTTCTTGTTTTAATTTTTCAACGTCTTCTTTTGAAAGCTGGGTTGAAGCTTCAATGCGAATTGATTGACTTTTACCGCTAGCTTTATCTTTTGCCGAAACATTCAAAATGCCATTAGCATCTATATCAAAAGAAACTTCAATTTGTGGAATGCCACGCGGAGAAGGCGGAACTCCGTCTAAAATAAATTTCGCCAAAGTTTTGTTATCTAAGGCCATAGTGCGTTCGCCCTGTAGAATGTGAATTTCAACTGAAGTCTGATTGTCAGCCGCCGTTGAAAAAACCTGCGACTTTTGTGTCGGAATCGTTGTATTTTTTTCAAGAATCGGAGTAGCTACTCCGCCATATGTTTCAATGCCTAAAGTTAAAGGAGTAACATCTAAAAGTAAAACATCTTTTACATCGCCTTGAAAAATTCCGGCTTGAATCGCAGCGCCGGCAGCAACAACCTCATCGGGATTAATTCCTTTATGCGGCTCTTTTCCAAAAAACTTTTTAACTGCTTCCTGAATGGCCGGCATTCTTGTCTGACCTCCAACCATTACTACTTCGTCTATTTCTGAAGGCTTAAAACCAGCTTCTTTAATTGTCTTTTCAACTAATTCAATTGAGCGTTCTATTTCAGCCTTAACAAGTTCTTCTAGTTTGGCGCGAGTAAATTTTAAAAGAAAATGTTTCGGCCCGGAAGTGTCAGAGGTTATATAGGGAAGATTTATTTCACTTTCAAAGGCTGTTGAGAGCTCATGCTTGGCGCGTTCGGCCGCTTCTTTTAACCGCTGTAAAGCCAGTGGGTCACTCGAAATATCAATGCCTTCTTGTTTTTTATATTCTAAAACCAAGAATTCTATTATTTTTCTATCAAAATCATCTCCGCCCAAATGTGTATCTCCACCGGTAGCTTTTACTTCAACCGTTTCATCGCCGACTTCCAAAACAGAAATGTCAAAAGTCCCACCTCCAAAATCGTAAACCACAATCTGCTCATTTTTCTTTTTATTTAAACCGTATGCCAACGCTGCGGCTGTCGGTTCGTTTATTATTCTACGCACTTTCAGGCCGGCAATTTCTCCGGCATTTTTAGTTGCTTGTCTTTGAGAATCGTCAAAGTAAGCCGGAACCGTAATAACCGCTTCTTCTATTTTTTCTCCAGTCTTCGCTTCAGCATCGGCTTTTAATTTTGCCAAAACCATAGCTGAAATCTCTTCCGGCTTGTACCATCTGTCCGCCATTTTTATTTCCACTCCGCCAGTTGAAGATTTTTGAATATCAAAAGGAAGCCATGCCTTATCGCGCTGAACTTCTTTGTCTTCAAAATTGCGGCCAATCAACCGCTTAACCGAAGAAATTGTATTTTTAGGATTAACCACCGACTGTCTTTTTGCCAATAAGCCAACTAAGCGTTCGCTTGCCTTTGAAATTGCGACTACAGAAGGCGTGGTACGGTTACCTTCGTGATTTTCTAAAATTTTCGGCTCGCCCGCTTCAATAATTGCCATCGCCGAATTTGTTGTTCCTAAATCTATTCCTAAAATTTTAGCCATAGTAATTTATATTATTTTTTTTATTATTTCGCTACTTTTACTCTTGCCGGTCTTATAATCTTACCGTGTAGAGAATATCCTTTTTCGACCTCTTCAATTATTGTTCCTGAAGGTTTATCTGACTCAACTGACGCCACTGCTTCTTGTAAGCTTGGGTCAAACGGCTGACCGACTGATATAATGACCCTTTCTAATCCACTAAGTCTCATTATGTCTTCCAGTTGTTGGCGTATCAAATAAAGCCCTTTTTGCATTTTTGATTCTTCATCACCTCCAAGTGTAACTAATGCTAAATCAAAACTGTCTAAAACCGTTATTAAATCTTTTACTATTACTTCGTTAGCGAATTTCACGATGGCTTCAAACCTTTTTGACTCGTCTTTTTTATAATTTATAAGATCCGCTTTTGCTCGTTTCCAACCATCAAGGTATTCATCACGTTGTTTTTCGCAGTCGTAATCGCACGAACTGCATTCCGTCTGTACGTTGGACTCTTCTTTTTTTTCTTCCTTTTTATTTTCTTTTTTTATGTCGTTTTCCATAATTCAAATTTTTTAATAATTTATAAAACAACTAACAAAACAAAGTATAACAACTCATTGACGATCGTCAATAGTTTGTTATACTTCGCTAAATTTTAAAAATTAAGCATTTCGTCATCGTCGACCTCACCCACTGTCATTAATTTTATACAATCATTTAATTTCCTAAAAAGAATTTCTTCATAAAAATCTTCTGCTAATGGACTTTTCCCCATGAAAACGCTTTTTTGAATCGGCTTATATTCCAAAGAAATAAGCTGCCAGCGAAGCCAATTTCTGCCATCACGATTTTTTTCCGGTATATCAAACATTATTATTCTCCATTTGCCATCCCATTGCTCTTTTTCTTTTTCTTTTTCTTTAAAATTTTTTACGGCTCTTAAACCAAGGTTTGTTATCTGAAAACCTGTTTTCTTTTTTTCAACCAAACCCTTTTTTTGAAGCCGCCACAAAATAGTTCGAGCGCTTTCTTTTTTAAGATTTTTAAGCTCATCATAATAATCCCAAAAATCTTTTGTATCCATTACTCTTTGATAGCTTTTTGCCAAACCTCTTTGGGGGCCAGCTAAAACTTCTGACAATGCTACCGCACCTCTTTCCGCCAAACCCAAAAGTAAAGCCATACCAGCCAAACTAGTATTCATAGGTAAATCTCTTATTACTTGTTTTAATTGCTCTTTTTCCATTCCAAAAAAGTATAACAAACTATTGACGATCGTCAATAGTTTGTTATATTGGCTAATTTGTTAAAATATTTATCAAAGCACAATAATTTGTCAAAATGCCAGTCATCAAGTAAAATTATATTAGCTAATATAATTTTATAGTTAAAAACATGATTAAATTCTACAATACTCTTTCCGGTAAAAAGGAAGCTTTTAAACCACTTAAAAATAAAACAGCTCGAATCTACAATTGCGGACCGACGGTCTACAACTATGCCCATATAGGCAATTTGAGAACTTATGTTTTTGAAGATATTTTGCGCCGTACACTTAAAGCGAATGGCTATAAAATAAAACAAATAACTAATATCACCGACGTTGAAGATAAGATTATTAAAAAAGCCCAACAAGAAAAAAAGGACATTTCTCAGATTACCCGCCCTTTCGAAAAAATATTTTTTGGAGACCTTAAAAAGCTAAACATTGAAAAATCCGAGCGTTATCCCCGCGCCACTGAACATATAAAAGAAATGATACTTATTATTTCCGCTTTGATGAAAAAAGGTTTTGCATACCAAGGAAAAGACAAATCAATTTATTTTAAAATTTCAAAATTTAAAAATTATGGCAAGCTTTCAAGATTAAAAAAACGCCAAATAAAAATTGGTGCCAGAATCGACAGCGACGAATATAAAAAAGATGATGCCCAAGATTTTGTTTTATGGAAATCGGCAAAGCCGAACGAACCGTCATGGCCTTCACCTTGGGGCACAGGCAGACCGGGCTGGCACATAGAATGTTCAGCTATGAGTATGAAATACCTCGGCGCACCACTTGATATTCACGCCGGCGGAGTAGATTTAATTTTTCCACACCACGAAAATGAAATCGCCCAATCGGAAGCTGCTACTGGAAAAAAATTCAGCAGGTTTTGGATCCACGGCGAACATCTTTTGGTTAACGGCGAAAAAATGTCAAAATCGCTCGGCAACATTTTTACGCTTCGCGATTTAGAAAAAAAGGGTGTTAATCTTTTAGCTTTCCGTTATCTGCTTCTTGGAACGCATTACAGAAAAAAACTAAATTTTACATGGCAATCACTCAACGCCGCAGAGCACGCACTAAATAATCTTCACGAGTTTCTTGAGACAACTAAACAAATTAAAACGCCTAGACACCTAAACACTAAAAAACTCAAACTTTATAAAGACCAATTTATCAGCGCTATTAATGACGATTTAAACACATCAAAAGCGCTTTCAATTGTCTGGCAAATTATTAAAGATAAAAACCTGCCAGCGAAAGATACAAAACGATTAATTTTCGATTTTGATAAGGTTTTAGGGCTTGAATTAAAAGATATAAAGCCCCTAAAAACCCAAAAAATACCTGACAAAATAACAGTGTTGGCGAAAAGGCGAGAGTTATTAAGAGTTAATAAACAATTTATTCAAGCCGACGCCTTGCGGAAACAAATAGAAAAGTTAGGATACCTTATAGAAGACACAACCAAAGGACCAGTCCTTTGGAAATCATAATTTCTAATATTTAATTTCTAAATGTTTTAAATTTTAGATTTTATTATTAGAGTTTATTTAGAATTTAGTGCTTAGAATTTAGAATTTTTATTTTTATGGATTTCAAGTTGCCACCACAAGACATAGAAGCTGAACGCTCAGTTCTGGGGGCGTTAATGTTAGACAAAGAAGCCATTATTAGAGTGGCTGATTTAATAAAACCTTTAGATTTTTATCAGCCGGCTCACGCTAAAATATTCGACGCGATTTTCGAACTTTTTGAAAAAGGAGAGCCTATAGACGCCTTAAGCGTTAGTCAGAAACTTAAAGACAGAAAAGAACTCAGTGAGATAGGCGGCGCGAGCTATCTTACCGACATTATTAATTCTGTTCCAACCGCTAGTCATATTTCTTATTACGCTAAAATCGTCCGCCAGAAAAAAGTTCTCCGCGAATTAATTAATGCCTCTTCCGAAATAACCGAAAAAGTTTTTGACTCTTCAAATGATTCTGAAGATTTATTAGACGACATTGAGCAAAAAATTTTTTCTATCAGCCAACAATCACGTCCACAAAACTTCATACCGATAAAAGATGAACTTAAAGCCGCTTATGAAAGAATTGAAAAACTCCATCAGGGCGAAAAAGGTTTAAGAGGGGTTACTACCGGCTTTAATGAACTAGACTTTTATCTTTCAGGGCTCCAACGCTCAGACTTAATCGTGTTGGGCGCCCGGCCGTCGTTGGGAAAAACTTCTTTGTGTTTGGATATCGCCCGCAATGCCGCTGTTAAAGCAAAAATTCCTGTTGGGATATTTTCACTCGAAATGTCGCGCGATCAAATCGTAGACAGAATAATAGCATCCGAAGCACAGGTTACACTCTGGGAACTCCGGAGTGGCAGAATAAAAGATGAAATTGAATTTGAAATGATTCAGGCGGCACTGGACAGATTAGCACAAGCGCCAATTTATATAGATGACACTCCATCGGCAAACATTATCCAGCTTCGATCAATGGCGCGCCGGCTTCAAGTAGAACACGGTTTAGGATTACTGGTTGTTGATTACCTTCAATTAATCGCACCCAGAAACCACACCGAGAATATGGTCCAAGCTATGACCGAAGTTAGCCGAGGCCTGAAAGCTTTGGCGCGCGAGCTTGAAGTGCCCGTTTTAGCGGCTGCCCAGCTTTCCCGCGCGGTAGAACAACGAGACGTAAAAGTTCCCCGTTTGTCCGATTTAAGAGAAAGCGGCTCAATTGAGCAAGACGCCGATGTTGTTATGTTTATTTACAGAAAAGATAAAGAAAAGCTTGACCTCTCGCCGGAAGAACGAGACACGGCAGAAATTATTATTGCCAAACATAGAAACGGCCCTATAGGCAGTGTTAAACTTAAATTTGATTCAGATAAAGTAAGTTTTAGATCAATAGATAAATTCAGAGCAGAGTAAAAACAAAAGCCCATACTATCATATATGATAATATGGGCTTTTTATGTCTTAGGTCTTATTTCTTATATATTTATATTATCTGGTTTCTGCGCCGAATTTTAATTTAAGAATTTTTTTTATTTTTCCCATTTCATCACTTGCTTCTTTTTCTTTAAGAGTGCGGTCTTCAGCCTGAAAAATAATTCTAAAAGTCAGACTTCGCTTGTTATTCACCTCATACTCATCAATCATATCTACGTCTTCAATATATTTTAAATTGGATTCCTGAATAAGTTTCATCATTTCTCCAACTTTCGCTGTCGGATTCACCAAAACCGAAATGTCGCGCATAATTGAAGGATATTTAGATAGTGGTCTATATTCGTGTTCTTCTTCAATTAATTCTAATAAAATATCCAAATTTATCTCGGCTAAAACTGCCTCGGCGCCGGAATAATCAACCCTGCCAATATAACCGATAATTTTATCTTTAGATTCAATTTCTAAAATTTCTCCCGAAATCAAATTGCCAACAAAATCATTGACCCAAGCTCCTTTCCCCGGCTCAGGCATCATATAATCAACCAATCCTATATTCTTAAACATATTTTCGATATTTCCTTTAAGTTCAAAGAAAATTTGCTTGTCTTTTTTTGAAGCAATTAAAATGCCTAAATTTAATTTTTCCGGAGTATTATCGTAAAAGACTTTACCAATTTCAAAAATTTTAATGCCGTCAAAAAATCTAAAATTGGATTCTATATTTTTAATAAGATTAGACGCCAAAGAAGGCCTCATATATTTCGCCTGATTACTAATAGGGTTTTCAAGTTCCAATAATTTATTTTTCCACGCTGGATTTTTACTTAAATCATTCTCGCTAATAAAAGAATAATTTAAAACCTCATCAAACCCGAAACCTACCAAAACTTTTCTTAATTTATCTTTAAAAACAATTTTGTCTTCAAAACCCGATGGATGAATGTGAATTTTAGGTGGCTGCGATTTTAATTTATTTAAACCATAGAGCCTAGTAATTTCTTCCACCAAATCTTCAAAAATTGAAATGTCTGAACGCCAAACTGGGACTTCCACTAAAAATATATTTTTTGTTTTGTCCGCCGGTTGACGAATTGTTTTTTGTATTATTTTAAATCCAAGTTTATCTAAATAATCACGGCAGACTTTCGCATTTAAATCAACACCAATTAATTTTTTAAATTTTTCAACGTCAAATTTAATTATTTTTCTACCCAGCTGTATATGATTAACATCAATAATTTTTCCGGCTTTCACGTCGATAATCTCTTCAAGTAATTGTTTTGCTCTATTTAATCCAATTTGCGCCAAAGCCGGACTAATATTATGCGAAAAGATTACCGAAGCGTCTGTTGCAATTTTAAGAGATTTTGAAGCCCTATAAATGCCGGTACCGGCAAAATTCGCCGCTTCAATAACGATTCTTTTTGTATTGGCGGTCACTTCGGCGACTTTTCCTCCTTTTATTCCAGCAATAGCTAACGGATTTTTAGAGTCTGTAATTACTAAAATATTTTCGTTTAAATCGTAATTTTTATCATCAAGTGAAATTATTTTTTCACCTTTTTTCGCTTTTCGTATAATAATCTTAGATTGCGAAAGTTTATCGTAATCAAAAGCGTGCAACGGCTGACCGGTTTCAAGCATAACGTAATTCATAATATCAACCACCGCACTTATCGGCCGTAATCCGCATTCTTCTAAAATATCACGCATCCATTTCGGAGAAACGCCGGCTTTAACATTTTCAAAATACTGACCCATATAGCGCGGACACAATTTTTTATCTTCTATTAAAACGCTAAAATTGGCCTTAGCAAAACCGTTTTTCAAAGACTTTAAATCAAAAATTGAAGAGGTAAACTTTTTGCCATAAATCGCCGAAGCTTCGCGGGCAATACCAATATGAGAAGCCGCATCTGAATATCTATTTGCCGGAAGAGCAATTTCAAAAGAATTCCCGCTCAAATCAACCGCCTCAAAAGCAAATTCATTTAACTTTTTAATCAAATCTTTTTTACTTTTTACGGCCGGTACCAATTTTTTAATTAGAGTATAAGAAAATTTCATATTTATTTATCTTGCCACAAAATATGTAAAAAGGCAAAAACAGCCAAAGAAACGATTATGTCTAAAAATAATTCTTTTACAAACACAAAAGATAATATCAATGCAGGATTTAAAAAAGCATAAAAAAACAGAACGGCAATTATAACGGCCGTCAAACTCCCGACAAGATAATGCCAGGGAATTAATTTTGCCACAACCACGGCTACTGCACCAATAAGCGTAAAAACCAGAAGCTCTATTCCAAATCCCGAACTAAATTTTAATATCAAAACAGAAAACAAAATCAAAAAGAATCCTTCAAAAAAATTGACGGCGAAAAAAGCCGACACAACAACCGCCACTAATGCCAAATTAGGAATTACACCAAAAACAGAAAGTCCATATGCTTGGATAATACTTAAAACCCCAACTAATATAACAAGAGAAAAAAACTTCATTTTAATAAAATTTCAACTTTCCTTAATGCACCAATATTAAAAGGAACTGCCAGAACCGCCTCTTTAAAAACCCCGGGCGCTGATTCTTTAATTTCTGATATTTCTCCCACTTTTAATTTTAATGGGAATCCCTGCCCAGCAGAATAAACAATATCACCAGTATTTATCGGTTTATCTTTTTCAATAAAAGTTATCCTTGGCTCATTCCCTCCCTGTAAAAGACCGCTTATTTCGTTTTCACCTATTCTCACAGGCAACTGCCAATCCGGGTCAAAAATCGTCTGAATAATGCTAGTATTTTTTGAAACCTTAATTATCTGACCCAATAAAATATTATTTCCAAAAAGCGCCGGCATTAAATTTTTTATGCCCTGCGCTTCACCGGCATCAACTACTATTTGATTTTTAATATTAAAGGGATATGTTGAAAAAACCTTAACTATGAGAATGTCGCTCTGTAAAACTATTACTCCGCAATTTCCCGTTTTTAACTCCTGAAGCTCAACTTTAAGATTTTCATTTTCTTTTTTAAGTTGAATATTTTCATCAAAAAAACGCTCTTTTTTTACAAAAAATCCCGTAAAAAAAACTACTATCGCTAAAATTATTATTGAGATAGTAAGTGTATGCCGCTTCATATCCACTTATACTAACGTATTTTCTTCAAAAAGGTCAATCTGTGGATTTTTGAGGAGCCGTGTTTTTTTATCATTTTTATATGCTCTTTTGTGCCATAACCCTTATTTTTTTCAAACCCGTATTGCGAATATTTTTTATGTAAATTTTTCATCTGTCTGTCCCGGCTCACTTTAGCGATAATTGAGGCAAGCGAAATTGCTGAAATTTTCTCATCGCCTTTTATTATTGTCCTGGATTTCAGATTCCAAGTTTTAAGTTTTAAGCTTTTCAGATATAGCCCCCCGTCTAAACAAACTTTGCAATTTTTAATTCTAAATTCTGAATTCTTAATTAAAAGTGTAAACGCTTTTCTCGCCGCCAAGTTCGCAGCTTCAGAAATATTTATTTTATCTATTGCCTTCGGAGAAACGCTTGCTATCGCATACTGTAGGCGTAATTCTTTTTTAGCGTATTTAAACCAAATCTCGCGCTGACTCGATGTTAATTTTTTAGAATCCCTTAGCTTCGCTAATTTAAAATTTAGAATTAAGGATTTAGAATTTTTAGTTTTTTTCTTAATTCTTAATTCTGAATTCTTAATTCTTAATTTAGTCGGAACTGCGGTAGCAGCAACGACTACATTTCCCGCCAGCGCTCCCCTGCCAACTTCGTCTATCCCAATAATATATTTTTCTTTTTTAGAGGCCATGAAATAATTTTAACACTTTCAAATAAAAAAGCCCGCTTTTTCCTCCAAGAAAACGGGCTATCAATATCAAAAATGTTTTGTAATAACTTATAAGTCTAAACTGGCACGCCATCGCGCGCCGAATTTTTTCCCAATATGAATCCGCCACGCGGAAAATTCAATTGCCCCAAGATTACCATTGGATAACCGATTCAACGCCTCAAACCACGGGCCTTGAGTGTCATACCCTCCTTCTTTCCTGATTTTTTCCGTGAGGATAACGATAGGGTTTTTCCCTTTGGCCGTCGCTTCATCAATGGAAACGCATCCAAACTTTTGGATGAATTCCGGCGTACAACACTTGTAATAGTAACACCAGGCCGATGAAGCGCAAAACGGTACGGGAAGGGTAGATCCATTCTTTTTTTTGAAGTCGACGATAAGGCCAACTTCTTTTTCCACATCGGGCAAACATGCCCGACATGGCGCCTTAGAATAACATACGGGATTCTTTTTTTTCCGCATAAACAACCTCCTTATTTGACGAAGTATGTGGACTTGTTTTTTGATCTCCGACTGTCCGTCCCGCTTGATGTCAAAAACTTTCTTTGCGCCGAAGCAAAGGCTTTAAAGAATTCGTCTGCTGTAAGGTGTTTTGCATCAGCCCTAATTGAAAGATATTGGCGAGATTCAAAAGAAATCACCCCGCCACACTCTTCAATGAGGCAGTATAATGCCTCTCGCGCTTCTTTCTTCTCCTTTTCTACTGCGGCAATAAAACCGCAGTTTGAAATCGTTGCGACATCGCGAGTACACCCAAAACTCCATGTCTCGCACCTATCCCTAAACGGACAAACAAATTCTTTTTCCATAAACTCCCCCTTTCAAATAGATTTTTTTATCTAAAAATAAAACATTTTTATCTAACAAAGATTGGTAATTTGCTACCGCCCATAATAACCCAAAAATAAATACTTGTCAAGAAATTATCCTTCCTTACTCCTTTTATATTTTAATTTTTTATAAAATTGACAAAATAGCAAAAATGTGATAAATTATTTTCAGTGAAATGGTAAGCACTTTGTATAATAAAATAACCCCAAAATACAGAAAGGAGACGCAAAATGACGAAATGGCTTAAAGAAAGATTACCCACACTACTCAAGGAAGTCCCTTCAGACTTTCAAATGAAATTTTCGGAAAAATCCGAAAACGATGAATTTATCGGAGCGCTTTCTCCAGGTCTCGTTAAAATGGCGAGACTTTTCGCATGGCTCAATAAAAAGCTCATTGAGGGCTACGAGACACGACTTAGGACCAAATGTGATAAAGAGAGTTCCCGAAACTTCACCCAGGAACAAATGGAAACGGAAAA
The DNA here is from genome assembly GCA_964428615.1 of uncultured Candidatus Saccharibacteria bacterium. GTDB lineage: Bacteria > Patescibacteriota > Minisyncoccia > UBA6257 > UBA9933 > QYPD01. The sequence continues at coordinate 52,643 of CAYRXZ010000001.1, forward strand.
CGATATGGATGCGGTGAGAGCCAATATATTCACGTCCCTCTGGCACGAGTTGGGTATTTATCCACAAATACAAACATCTCTAAAAATGGACAGAGGCGCTATTGTCGCTGTTGTGCCTAAAAAAATTCCTGATCGCGACGCTAAAGTTACGGTTAACGTCGTTCAGATTTCCGGACCATTGCCAAGTATCGCGGACATCATCAGTGAAATGACCAAGCCACACCTCAACTCTTAACCGCCGTAAAGCAACACAGGCCGTCCTGTTTTTATAAACAGTTGCGGCCTTTTTTATTTTTATTCCCCAAAACCGATTTTTATATACCAATCTACGGCCGAATTGATATTTACCGAATCGTCTATATAGCTCCCAAAAGGAGAAACTTTTATAAATACCTGCCCCGATTCACCGCCGGAATAAACATCGCTTCCGCTAACCGCGCTCTGCCAAGAGTTTGAAAGTGAATCGCTATAAGAATGAAATGTATAACTTGAATTTTCCAAAACAAACCAATATTTAACTCCCGAGCTTAAAACAACGTTCGGCGAAAAGCTGAAAACCAAGTCGCGATTTTGCGGGTCGCCCGATAAACCTGAAATAGTCGAAGCTGAAATAAGGTTATTAAAATCCGGCTTATTCCCGTTATCACCAAAAACCGTAAGTTTTAAATTAAAACTCGCGCCACTATCTTGTGAATGTTTTACTTTTAAAATAACCTTATTAAATTCCAAGCTTTCTGCTAAAGTAATACTTTGAATATTTGCTGCGCTAATACCATTCCAATTCATTTGCCCAAAATTATTACTCCAACCGTCGTCAATTTCCTGAATTAGATTAAAATTAATTGGCGGGTATTCCCAATTTGTCGAAAGCGTTAATATTGAATAATTATTAAAATTATCTTTTACCATGACGCTTATTGAAAAACTTTCTCCAGGCGAAACGAATCTTGAAGTGCCTGTGGCGTTACCCGCCGAACCCCAGCTCTCGTCATTGTATTTAATTTCGTAAACTAAAAGGCTATCCAGCGTATCGGCGTCCGTGGCTTTCGACCAAGAAAGGTTTAATTTGGAATTTACGCTATCAAAATTTTTGACGATTTCGCCATTAAAAATAGGGGTTTGACGTTTCGGTTCAATCCCAAAATAATATTTTGTTTTGTCCGTCGCGACCAATTGAAACTCCGGATTTAAACCGTCAAAAGTCGGGATAGATGAAACAGAATAAAAAACAGCTGTCATAAAATCATTTTCATCAAGACTTAATTCCCCGCTTGATTTAACGGTTTTTATAATAAAATGGTTGTCTTCCAATTGAGAAAAACTAAAAGACCTATTAACCGCGCCGCCAGGAAAACCGCTACAATTATTAATATCCGGCAAAATCAAAGAATCCCCGCCTGTCCCGCCCGCGCATTGGCTATATCTTAACTCCAAAACATTAGTCAAATCATTCGGCCGCCAATAAGGATTATTTAAATCGTTTTTCGCGTCGCTATTCAAATAAAAAACTGCTATTTTCCACGTATTGCCCTTATTGAACAAATCCGGGATAAAAGGATATTGCTCGTAATACGCGTCTATCAAAATTTCGCTGTCTTGAGGACTTTGGTAAAAATATAAACCCGAAAAAAAACTCGGAATACTTATTGAAGAAGTCGCTTCGTCCGAACCAAAACCATCTTCATCAAACGCCTGAATAGAAAAATGGTAATCGCGGCCGACTTCGTTTATTGTAATTTTTTCCGTTGTTGATGTTGATTCCACTATTGGCAATGTCGCACTCGCATTACTAATATCAAAAATTTTATAAACTAAAGTTGAGGTGGCCCCTAAATAATCTTGCGATTCACTCCACTCAAAATTTAATTCCATTCTGCTTTGCGCGTATTGAACGTTGAAATTTTCCGGTTTTGTCGGCGCAATTCTCGGCTCAGGCAAGCTTAAAGAATTTTGCGGATTAGGAATTTCGCGGGTGTCAAAATCCCCATCGCTATCGCTATCGCAACCGTTTCCGGAAAATTCTCCGCTCGATTGCGATCGAGCGCAAGCGTTATTTATCCACGCTTTTCGTTCTAAGCTCTGGTTTTCGCCGACAGAGGAATCATAAGAAATCGAATCTACTTCTCCGCCATTGTTATTAAACAAAAAGACAGTGCTTGAACTGTTAGACAACGAACTCGCCCTAACTATATCCGCCGTAACGCTTCCAGTATAATTATTTAATCCTATCAAGAAAAATCCTTTGCTTTTTATCAAAATGTTATCTTCTTGTTTGGAACCGAATTTTGCCAAAAGCTTCGTTGATGTGGCATCGCCTGTTAAAATATTTAAAGAATAATTTGTCAGATCAATTTCGTTGTCTATTGGATTATATAATTCAATAAATTCTTTTCCTTCGTCGCTTCCTTGAGCATTAAAAAGAATTTCTGAAATTACAATATGATTTGCGCCCGCTAAAGAAACGGGGATGTTTGCCGTAACTGGAGTTGAGGAAACTCCTTGATTGTTGAAGACAACAAGACTTGTCTCATAACTCCCGAATCTTGAATAGATATGTGAAGCCACCGAACTTGAGGTGATTAATGTGCCGCCATCTCCAAAGCTCCACTCATAAGAAATAATTTGCCCATTAGAGTCAGTTGAAGAAGCGGCATTGAAATTTACAACTTGCCAGGCCTGGGGGCTCTCTGGAGAATAAACAAAAAAGGCGCTGGGCGCCTGATTTGACTGGCTTGTTTGAAGATTTTTGATTTTAAAATCGTTAGAATTGTTGTCTGTATCGACAAACACGTTATTTTGCAACTTTCTTTCAATACTTTGGTTTTCCGTTGGTTCCAGAGCACAAGAACTCTCGCAATCACTGGAATTGCCCCAACCAACTTTATCCACAACATCACCGTTAGAATTTTTTATCTGAATAGAATTCGCCTCTGTAAGCGTTAGGCTGTCCAAGAAAATATCGGCATTCATATCTGAACGTGAAATTAAGAAAAAACTTTTTGCCGAAATTATTTTATTTTCAAAATAAGTTTTTGAAACGAGCGAAGAAAAAGAACTGCCAGTTTTAGTTTTTCTTTGAATATACCAATTAGTTAAGTTAATAGCTGAATCGTTTGGGTTATAAAGCTTAATAAATCTGTTCCCGGTTGGAGAAATTTGAACTTCGTTTATTAAAATTTTTATTACGTTTGATTGCTGATTTTGATTTACTGATCCGCCACCAAAATAAACTGTTTGCACGGGCGCCGATGCCGTTGAATTTTCCGCTTTCGGCGTTCCATTCACAACACTTGAAGTGTACCAATTAAAACCGCTTGCGTCGCGCTCCATTGTTTTTCTTTCGCTACTGTTTCCGGCGGGCCAATCGAGATTCGCCAAAACTTCGTCAATCAAATTGCATTGGCTATCAAAAAGCCTCAAGCCTTCGTTTGTGTTTGAAAGCGCGCCGCTATAAATTAAATCAGCTTTTATGTTTTGAACCGAATTATCATCCGTTCTTTCAAATAAAAGAAGCTTGTTTGCTCCGATAATTTTGCTTCCATTGATGGAACCAAAATTTATTTTTATTTGTTCATCTTTATCTATTAATTGCCAATTACCAACATCTACGTTTCCGCCAGAAATATTTTTCAACTCAATCCATTCATCGCTAGCGCTGTTTAAAGTCCCCATCCAAGCAACCTCATTAATAATGATTTTTTGACGTGAAGGGGTTTGATTAGTAATAAAAGAGCATTGTCTTACTGTCACGACCGGCGTTATTCTATTATTATCTTCGTTGTCATCAAGTTTATTTTCTAAATCTTGCTCTATATTTATCTCATCATCTTTTTCATTTTGAATAACTTCATTCTCTTGAATTTCTTGAACAATTTCTTCTTTTACTGGTTTTTGTATTAATTCTTTTTGTATTATTTTTGAATTATCGATTTTATCTTTTTCTATGGATTTAATATCGATGTTTTGATTTTTGTTTTCATTTTGATTTAAATCTATTTGTTCCACTTGTTCAAAATTATTATCCGAGTTAAAAATACCTGTTAAAAATTTATTCGCCGAAGAAACTATTCCACTTGCCGTCGAGCCGACTTGAGCCATAAAATTTCCAACTGTTTCCACAGCATTACCGATGACCGACCTTTCTTCAGCAGTATTAAAATTCGGATCATTTTTCGCTTTTTCAACTTCTTGGAAGAATAGATTTATCACACCGGCGCCATATTGAACGGATTTTGTGGAGAGGCGGGACCAGTAGTCGGACATTACTCTCTCATCTCCTATATTAATAACACCTTTAATGTCTATTAAAACACTTGATTGAACGGGTTGTGCCGATAATTTATAAAATCCATCATCATCTTTGCCTAATTTAAATAAAATGTCATCTATTTTTTCATAAGTAATTGATTCTGGTAATTCATAACCGCTCTGAACGCCAATTGTATCTTTGCTATAAAAATTACTATTTGAATATTTTGCCAGTTGATCAAAATAAGAATTCAAGTCTGATAAAACAACAGGAGTTTTATTGATTAATCTGGTGCCTAAATTTTTATCAGAATTACTTAAATTAAATTGCTCTGCATACATTTCATAAGGACTACCCGTAGCGTGTGGATCATTCCTTGTGTGATCTGGGACAGCCTTGTCTTCAATTAAATGTAAAATGTGGCCAAGCGTAAACATTGCTTTTTCTTTTTCGCCTTGAACATAAAATTTAATTGCTCTTTGCCACGTAAAATCAGTTTCGCTTGTTAAAGCGCTAATCGCTCTTTGTTGAATAGCGGTTAAAACTGAAGCAATGGCGGTTGGAACTTTATAAGTTAAACTATTTTGATTATTGCTGTCTTGCGCCCAATTTTTAGATTTTTGCCAATTTCCCAAATTGTAAAGAGGGTCAATAGAGGGATCGCGAGTAAGACCCTTGTCTTTAATTGGGTCATAAAAATGATTCATCCAACGGGGAATATCATCTTCGCGCCGAGAGCCGTCTAAAAGATAAGGAACTAAATCATCAGAAATTTTATTGTTTGAGAAATTCTGATTGTAAAATTTAATAATTTCATCAGTTAAAAAAGTATGTGTTTCTACATTGTAAGCAAAAACATTGCTAAAATTAATAATAAAAAATCCCAATATTAAAATTGAGATTATTTTTATAAGCTTTCTATTTTCCATACGCCAGAAATCTCATTAAATTCTAAATCAATATAGGCTTTTAATTCTCCGTTTTCGCGTACAGCAAATTTAAAATCTTTATCATACGCACGAGCCTTTATATCAGGTTTTGCTTTTAATAATAAATCTGCCACTTCTTGCAACTCGCCTGCTTGTTTGGTTTTTTCTAATCCTTCTAACCATTTTGGATCAATACTCCCATCTGATCTCAACATAAAATATTTACTCGCCAATTCCACATCATCTTTTTTTAGAGCATCAATAAACATTTTCAACGTTTCTTCCGGTGTTTTACCTCCATAAATGTCGTTTTTCATTGCCTCCTCAAAATCTTCCCGCCAATCAAGATATTTTTCGTAATTTTCCTGATTCTGCCTATCTAATTTCGCCTGCGGGCTCAAGTATTTATCCCAAACAAAATACCCGCCCGCGAATAAAATGATTATTGCCAAAAACCCAACAACAAACTTCCAATATTTATTTTTATTCTTCGACGCATCCGGCGGATTAGATAAAAAATTTTGCTCTTCCATAATTTTAAAATTTTTATAAAAATAAAAGAGGGATCGCTCCCTCACTAGCTTTAATATTATTATAACAAATTTGTTTCCATAAAAATGTGGATAACTTATTCTTGCTTAAAGTGCACGCTATAGCGTATACTTTAAGCAAGACTTATTAAGTATAAATTGTAACAAATGAGAATAACAAAACATTGGAAGATTAACAACCTGACTAAAGATACTTTGTTAAAATTAGCTCTCGGAGGAGCGTTTATTTTAGTTTCTATTTCATCTCCATATTTTTTAAATCAAGTAGCTAAAAATTATTTTAAAGAAAAAAGCAAAAAAGCTGCATATGCACGGGCTAAAAGACTAGGCGAATTGGAAAAGAAAAAAATTATTTCATTCAAAGAGTCTAGTAACAACAAAATTAAAATAGAACTCACACATAAAGGAAAATTATTAGTAAGAGAATACAATCTAGATAATTTAAAATTAAATAAACCGAAAGTGTGGGATAAAAAATGGAGAATATTTATGTATGATATTCCCGACTATCACAAAAAAGCTCGGGATGCTTTTAGATTTAAAATAAAACAGCTCGGCTTATACCCACTCCAAAAAAGCGTTTGGATATCACCTTATGATTGTACGCCAGAGATTGAATTTCTTTGCGCTGTTTTTGATATAGACATTAATAGCCATGTTTATCAACTAACAACAACTCAAATTCCAAAAGAACGAGAAGTTAAAAAGTGGTTTGATTTATAGATATATAATAGATTTTCATATCTTGCTTAAGGTATACGCTATAGCGTATACCTTAAGCAACTTTAAAAAACTCAAATAAAGTATATTATTATTTATAATATTAATTATATAATAACTCCGCCGCCGAGAAGGGCGCCTTTTTTGTTATAGAATACGGCTGATTGGCCAGGAGCGACGAACTTAACTGGTTTAATAAATAGTAAATAGTAATTAGTAATTGGGAGTTTTTTGTTTTCCCTTGTTACTTGTTGCTTATTACTTATTATTAATTCCGCTTTTTCAAGCAGCTGGCGATAGCGGACTCGTGCCATGACTAAAATTTTTGATTTTTTACCTTTTAGTTTTTCGTCCGATAAATTAACATTTATCAATTCAACTTCTTTTTTATACAATGCCGGGTTTTCATTCCCCTCGACGAGAACAAGAGTGTTTGTTTTTTTATTTTTCTCGGCAACGTAATACGGCTGTCTGTCTTTTTGAAATTTAATTCGCCGACTGGCGGAAGGAAAATTTATTTTTGCATTTATGTGCCTTTGGCCGATTGTATAAAATTGAACACCGCTGTGTTCGCCAATTATCTTTCCTTCAAAATCCAAAATTTTTCCTTTTTTCTTGGAAATATATTTTTTCAAAAAATCTTCAATTTTTATTTTCCCTAAAAAGCACACACCTTGAGAATCTTTTTTTTCGGCGGTTATCAAGCCGGCGGCTTTGGCGATTTTTCGGACTTGCGGTTTCAAATAATCACCTATCGGAAATAAACAGTGAGCTAATTGCTCCGCTGTTAAAGCCCAAAGAAAATATGATTGGTCTTTATTTTTATCTTTGGCTTGATAAAGATTTTTTGATTTTAATTTCACATAATGTCCTGTTGCCACATAATCGGCTCCGAATTTTAAAGCGCGTTCCAAAAACAGACCGAATTTTATTTCTTTATTACACATTATATCGGGATTTGGAGTTGAGCCTTTTTTATAACCATCTATCATATATTTAATAACTTTCTTTTTATATTGTTTACGAAAATCCCAAATGTAAAACGGGATTTTAAGTTTTTGGGCAACCAAAGCAGCATCGCGGCTATCTTTTTTAGTACAGCCATCTTTTGAATCGTAGCAACGCATAAAAACACCAACTACGTCATAGCCTTTCTTTTTAAGCAGTAATGCTGCGACGCTGGAGTCCACGCCACCACTCATACCGACAAAAACCCTTCTACTCCGCTCAGGGTAAACCTTTTTCTTTTTAAGCTTTTTCAACTCTTTCAACATAAGAACCGGTCTCAGTATTTACGCGAATAACATCGCCTTCATTTATAAAAAGAGGAGTGTTTATTTTAACGCCTGTTTCAATAGTAACGACTTTTGAGCCGCCCTGTGCTGTGTCGCCCTTAATTCCAGGTGGAGCTTCGATAACTTTATACTCCATTTTTACCGGCAAGTTAATATTTAAAATTTTTCCGTTAAATTTCAGTGCATCTACTTCCATATTCGCTTTCAAAAAACCTTCTTTTCCGCCAAGCAATGATACATCTATCTGAAACCTATTTTTAGGATTATTTATATCACAAAACCAAACTTCACCACGATTAGTATAAAGAAATTTTATTTGTGTTTTTTCCATTTCCGCTTCTTCTAGTTGGTCACTCGGCTGAAAAGCACGTTCAACTACAGAACCAGAAACTAAATTTTTAATCTTGGTTTTCATGACTGGTTTTCTTTGTTGCATACGCAAAAATTCCGACTCAAGCACCGCAAAGGGCTGGCCGTTCAAAACAATAAAAACTCCCGGTTTTAATTCATTATATGACAACATTATAGTATTTTATATCTAGTATTTAGTATTTTGTATAAAAATTTAAAACAATTTTTTCTGAATCTCCAAATCTTTTTTCTCTTGCTCGCTGAAAATTTTTACTTTACCATATTCACCATCAAAGCCCGGCTCTACTTTTAATTTCTTTTCACGAACCGCTACTATTCCTTTTACAACTTTTTCATCGGCGATGGTTCTTAATTCTTCAACGCTTAAATCAATTAAAATTTTTAATTCCGAACCGAATGTTTTAATTAATTTAATATATTCTTCTTTGACTTTCTTTGTAGCAACCCCCATACCATAAACCTCGGCAATAATTTCGTCAAGCGGAATCAAACTATAATATGGGACCCTATTTTCATAAGTATTATAAAATTTTTCTTTTTCAAGTTTTATTTCCGGTCTATCGGCTAATTTATCAATCCTATTCATTGTGCCAATAGTCAATTTTTTCCCGCATTTTGGGCAAATACTATTATGCTTCTTTGTTTCTTCTGGAGGAAAAACTACACCGCAAGCCCTGTGGCCATCAAAGTGATATCTGCCCTCTTCGGGAAAAAACTCTATTGTCGCTACAAACGCTGATTTATGCTGATTTGACGCTGATTTTCGCTGGTTAGGAGCGCCGCTTTTTATCGCTTTAATAATTCCATTATATGACAACTCTGTGTTAAAAATATTCGCTTCTCTGCCTATTCTTGGGGCTGAATGAGAATCGGAATTTGATATCAAAGCGATATTGTCTAATTTTGAAAGCCGCCAATTCATAGCCGGATCGCTTGAAAGCCCGGTTTCAATGGCAAAAATGTTTTTAGTATATTCACCAAAACATTCTTCAATTGAATCAAAGCCCGACATTGAACCAAAAACGGAAAACCACGGGGTCCAAGCGTGCGCCGGAATTATTACCGCCAAAGGATTGGCGTTAAAAACTATTTTCGCCAGCTCACGGCAATCGAGCCCTAAAATCGGCCGGCCATCTGATTTTAGATTGCCTATCCAACCAAGTTGCGTATTAATTTTTTCAACAGTTTCAAAATCAGGAGCAAAAAGCAAATTGTGAACTCTATAAACTCTTTTCTGGCCCGTGGACGGAGATTGACGAGAATAAATACTCGAAACTTCGGCGGTTAAAACAAATCTCGTTTCTGCCAAAGTTCCTTTTATAGTCGGGCGTTTGTATTGCTGTTTTAATTTAAAAAGTCCAGGCTCGGCCAACTCTAATCTTTCTTTAAGTTCGCCAAACCATTTCGGATGAGTAAAATCTCCGGTCGCCATTACCAAAATTCCTTTATCATCCGCCCAGCGGTCAAGCTCCTCTAAATCCATATTTGGAGAAGTAGCACGAGAATATTTTGAGTGAATATGTAAGTCGGCGATAAATTTCATTTTGGTTGTGGGCGCTGGAGGGATCGAACCCCCGACCTACTCGGTGTAAACGAGTCGCTCTACCACTAAGCTAAGCGCCCATGTGCCCCTGAGAGGAATCGAACCCCTATTACAAGATCCGGAATCTCGCGTCCTATCCGTTAAACGACAAGGGCTAATATATTAATTCATAAACTAAACCACCCAGAAAAACAAGCACTAAAATATAAGCGAAAACCGGACTTAATTTTTTGAGAAAAACTCTTTCGGTTTTTCTTTTTAAAGACTTCAGCCACATCAAACAAATAATAGCTCCTTCAAAAGCAATAAACACACCACCAATTAATGAGACAAGCTCTAGAAATTTTCGCAACCCAAAAAAATAAAAAAGTATAGGCAATACAATAACCGCAATGCCGGCAAGTATTTCAGGAAATTTTAAATCGCACCTTAAAGAATTCTTTATATCTATGCCAATAATAAAATAAGAATCCCAAAGAGAAACTAAGGCAAAAATTCCAATAAACGCCAAAATAAATGGGCTTGCAACACCTATTAATCCCGAAACCGCGTCTTCAGAAACATTTCCCGAAAGCCCCAAAACTCCAAAGACGAACAAAATATAAACCAACGCCGGAATTAAAGTGCCCAGTATAATTGACTTTCCCGCGCCCGAAACCGGCTGATTCGTTTTTTTAAAATAATTTATCACTGTTGGGATCGCTACCCTGCCGGCAAAAGAAAATAAAATTATTCCGTATGGGAAAAAAATATTTTTAATGTCAAAAACAGGCATTGAAATAATTTTCTCCAAATCGGCGACGCCGAAGATAAAAACTAAAATTGAAACCAAAATAACGCCGGAAGTGATAAAAAGTTCCAAAAAAGACACCTTGCAGATTCCTAAAAATATCGCCATTGAACCTAAAAGCCAAAAAATAACAACATTTAATGCTCCAAAACTACCCGGGGAAATAAGATTTAAAAAGCTTGAAGAAAGAGCGAGATAAGCGACTAATATTAAAAATAGTCCAAAGACGGAAGAAAAAACCGTCAGCCAAAAACCGAATTTGCCAAAATAAATTTTGGCGTAACCGGAAAAATAGTGTTTACTTTCGGTATTCGTCAAGATTCCGTCGGACAAATCGGTTTTGACAATAATATCAGCGTACATTAAATGAATTAAAACAAAAATAAGACTGAAAACTGCCAGATAGGCCAAGCCCGTCAATATGCCGGCTTTTTCAAAAACAAAAGGCAGGGCGAATATGCCCGCGCCGATAATCGCTCCGGCTAATAGCCACGCCGGCATAAAAAGTTTTTTATACATTTTAAACAACAAACTACAAGCCGCGAATTATTTCGCTTTATTTTCCGTAACTAGTAGTTTGGTGATTAATTAAACTTCAAACACTTGATCGCCTTCTTTGATATGCTCGTCTACCTTCATCCCAACCTCATCGCCTTTTTTAGCGCCTTCAATACTTTTATGATCAAACTGCATCGAGCTTATTGTTTGGTTGAAATCTGTATGTATTCCTTTAAACTGAACTTCATCGCCAACTTTTACGGCTTTAAAAAATTTTACGACTGCCACGCCGATTTTACCGTAATAATGAGTAACTTCGCCTATTGGCTTTTTATCTGCCATATAATTGAATAATTCAAGCTAATTCGACCTTTCCAGGTAGCAGAAACTCGACTAATTTTTATAGTTGTTCAAATCAAAAATTTGAACAAGTCGAGTTTTCACTACCTGGCTTTCTCTTTTTTTATTAATTCCACTACTTTGGTAATCAACTCTTTTGGATCATCGGAAAAAACTATTTTATCTTTCATTTCTTCCGCTCTATGAGATTTTTCAATTATTTCTTTAATTAACTCATCTGTTTCCCATTCACCGGTTAAAATTCCTATTGGTTTTTTATCTTCAAAGGCAATTGTGAATTCGTTTAATGTTCCCATTCGACCACAACCGACCACAACCGCATCCGCCGAACGGGTCAAAAGCAAATTTCTTCCGGAATATCCAAAACCCGTATAAATAATCAAATTTTGATAATCAAGCGGCAATTTATAATATTCGACGTGTTCTTTTTCTGAGTCAGCAGGAGAAATCCCAACAACAATCCCATTAGCGCTTTTTGCACCCTTAGCCGCCCAATAGGGGAAACCCGTTGTTGCGCCATTAACTAAAACACAACCCTGTTTAATTATTTCCTTCCCTAATTCTTCAGCTTTTGCTAAAGCCGAATCACCACACATGTCCGTTTCTGCCGCCCCAGAAACGCAAATTTTATATTTAGGATAATTGTTATTCATATATAATGTAAATTATAACACAAATTCTTCCCCTACTGAAGGAATTATTACGTTAAGAGCCAATTCATCTTTTATTTCTTGAGCTAAGGCTAATGCACTTTTTTCTTCTCCCTGAACAACAAAAACTTTTTTTGCGCTAAAGCGCATGGGCCGAAGCCAGTTTAAAAGTTGCCGCTGATCAGCGTGCGCCGAATATCCGGCAATTGATTTCATTTTGCATTTTACCGAAATTTCTTCACCGTTAATTTTTACCCATTTTTCTCCGTCCAAAATCCGTCTTCCTAAAGAACCATTAACCTGATAGCCAATAAATAAAATCGCGCTTTTGGGGTCAGGCAGATAACGCATTTCATGATGCAAGATTCTTCCACCTTGCGACATTCCCGAACCAGCAATAATTATTTTTGGCGGAGGAATATTATTTATTTCTTTTGACTGCTCTGTCGTAAGAGTTGTTTTTAGCCCTGGAAAATTAAATATCGCGTCACCTTTTTTTAAAAGCGCAATCGCTTCTTCACGGAAATATCTTGTATCTTGTGAATATTTTCTATAAACTGAAGTCAATTTAATTGCCAATGGGCTATCTACAAATACTAAAACTTTAGGGACACGGCCATTTTCGACTAATTCGTTTAATTCAAATAAAAGTTCCTGTGTGCGCTCCATAGCAAAAGCCGGTATCATTAAGGTTCCACCAGTATTAATTATTTCTTCGATAAAATCTTCAAGCATTTCTTTTCTAGATTCAAGATTCTCATGAAGCCTGTCGCCGTAAGCAGACTCTATTAAAACATAATCTGCATTTTCTATTACATCGCCATCTTTAATAAATGGCGCCGGAGAATTACCTAAATCACCCGAAAAAATAACTCTTTTCCCACCCGAAGAAACCGAAATAGAGCTTGAACCAAGAATATGACCAGCATTAAAAAATTCTATATCTAATTCGTTAATTTTTAGCTTTTCATGATAATCAACTTTTTTCCATAAAAACATAACGTTTTTAACATCTTCAATGCTATAAATTGGTTCTTTATTTTTTTCGCGAGCTTCTCTGTTTAAAATATTTTCCGAATCAAGTAAAAGCTCTTCGGCAAAATCTTTAGTTGGTGAAGTTGAAAAAATATCACCGCGAAAACCGGCTTTATAAAGCTGAGGCAAACGGCCAATGTGGTCTATATGAGCGTGAGTAATTAAAACTGCTTTAATAGTTTCCGGATCATAAACAAAGGGTTCAAAATTTATGCTTTCCAAAAAATTAGAACCCTGATTAAGACCGCAATCAACAAGTACGCTGTCATTTATCAAATAATTAGCGCCTGTAACATTTTTTGCTCCACCACAAAATTTGAGCTTCATATGAAAATTGTAGCAAATCTGCCCGAAAATAGACATATTTAAAGGGCTTTACAAAACTGAATAGATGTGCTATGTTTTATTTAGTTATATTAATAATAAAAAATAACAAAAAAAGGAGAAAATCTTTTATGAAAGTGAAAAGAAATTCTGTGTATGGCGCAATACTGGGAGTCATTTCTATAATCGCATTGTTGGCGGTAATGAATTATTACGCCGCCGGATACGATCGGGCCCTCGGAATTGGAGCGCCATCGTTTTTAACGGTATCCGCCTATGTGATCTTAGATATCACAGTTGTCATCTTTATAGTTTTTTGGGTCGCGGATAGGCTCAAAAAACGAAAAGTTAATTTCTATTTCATAAAAAAACCATAAAAGGAGGAATGTAATGGCTTGTAGACATTGTGGATATCGTAATCCCGGGCAACAGACAGATCGTTGCCCAAATTGCGACGAGAACCCGTTCAGCAAGGAACGACGCCCCCCTCCAAAATTACGCAGAGGCGCCGCAAAAAAAAGACCCCCTCATTCTCGCATCCAACATCAAAAATAAAGCCCGTACCGACTCAGGTGCAAGGGGGAAGTATAAATTATTTACTTCCCCTATTTTTTTATTTCACCGCCGACATTTTTCGCAAATCCTTAACCTCAAAAACTAAAGTTTTTAAAACAAAATCTAAATCTTTTTTTGTAGTTTTTCTTCCCAGGGTTAACCGCAAAGAGTTATAAATTAACTCTTTTTTTATTCCTAAAGCCGACGAAACATGTGAAGCGGTGAAATCAGAAGATACACAAGCCGAACCGGTTGAGGTATAAATTCCATAAAGATCTAAACGTAGAACTAAAGCCTCACCCTCAACCCCTAAAAATAAAAGGTTGATATTATTAGGTAATCTTTTTTGGGCATCGCCACTTAATTGGCAACCATTAACAGATTTCAAGATATTTTTTATAAAATAATCACGTAAATTTGTAAGTCGCAAATTTTCTTTTTTTCTCATTTTTTCCGCCAACTTCAACGCTTCGGCAAAGCCGACAATCAAAGCCGGATTTTCCGTACCGGCCCGTAAATTATTTTCCTGCCCGCCGCCGATAATTATCGGCTCTATCTTTATATTTTTACTCATATATAAACAACTCACGCCTTTAGGTCCGTAAATTTTTGAACTATTTAAAGTAAGCGCATCAACGCCAAGCTTCTTAATATCTAACATTAAAGCGCCAGCAGCCTGGCAAGCATCGGTATAAAAAAATGGGAAGGTTTTTTCTTTTTTAAAGTTTTTGATTATTTTAGAAATTTCCGCGATCGGCTGAATAGTGCCAATCTCATTATTAGCATACATTATTGAAACTAAAATCGTTTTTTTACTAAGCGCTTTTTTAAATTCGTCCAATTTAACAATCCCATTTTTATCGACATTTAAATAAGTTATTTTAAAACCTTCTTTTTTAAGCACTTTTACCGACTCTAAAACCGCTTTGTGTTCTATTTTTGAAACAATTATGTGATTGCCGAATTTTTTATACGCCCGGACAATTCCAAAAATCGCTAAATTTGTAGATTCTGTCCCAGAGCCGGTGAAAATAATTTCTTCAGGTAAAACGCCTAAAATTCTAGTAATTTCTTGCCGTGCTTTTTCAATAGCATTTTTAGAAGTCTGACCAAGTGAGTGCAAAGAAGAAGCATTGCCAAAAAACTTGCTTAGATACGGCTGCATTTTTTTAAGCACTGCCGGCTCGATATAAGTAGCAGCGGCATAATCAAGATAAACTTGTTTCATATTTATTTACAAAAGCCCTTCAACTATTTTCCGTTCATCCCAGGGAATTTTTTTGCCATTTTCAATACACATCCAAACTTCCCCGCCCTTGCCGGTTAAAACAACCGTGTCGCCTTTCCCCGCCAAAGAAATTGCCTTTTTAATCGCCTCTTCACGGTCAATAATTTTATAAACTACCAATTTTTTTGATTTTTTTTCATTCGAAATAATTCCCTCGTTCACTTGATTTATTATTTCAATTGGCGGCTCATCATATGAATCTTCATTTGTTAAAATAATCTTATCGCAATATTCTGCCGCGACCCTGCCCATTGCTTGCCGTTTCCATTTGTCTCTACCTCCACCCTGCGAACCAAACAAACAAATCATTTCTCCTTTTGAAGATTTTATTTTTGATTCAATAATTCCCTTATAAACTGTTTCTAGGCTTGCCGGTTCGTGCGCATAATCAACAACAATACTAAACTTGCCGGTTTTGATTAATTCTAATCTGCCTGGTGGCGGTTTTATTTGAGTCATTATTTTTTTTATTTCCGACATTTCTATACCTTGAGACAAAGCAAAACAAATCGCCGCTACCGCGTTATAAACATTGAATTTCCCAATTAATGGCATCTTTATTTCTTCTCTTCTGCCAGCACCAACGGATAATGAAAAGGTTGTTCCATTAGAATTGGATTTTATTTTAACTATTTGATAAAGATTTCCTATACTACTGCCAGATAATTTAAGGTTTGAAGTAAAAACATATTGATTTAAGACTTTTGGTTTCAAAAAACAGCCAACATTCGCGTCATCTAAATTGTAAATCCCCACGCTATTTTTTCCGACGCTTCGGTCGGAACCCCGATTCACTAACGTCGGGGCTTTTTTCGCAATCTTCTCAAATAATTTTACCTTTGCCCCACGGTAATTCTCAAAACTGCCGTGGTGCTCAATATGTTCTGGCGATAAATTAGTAAAAACTGCTGCATTATAATCTATAAATGTATGACGGTATTGTAAAATTCCCTCTGAAGACGTTTCAACTACGACGTATTTACAACCCTCTTTCACCATTTTCGCCAACAGCCTTTGAAGCTGGAATCTACCAAGCATTGTTTGCTTTGAAGAGTTTATCCACTCCTTCTCGCCTATTTTAAAAAGAACAGTCGTTGCCATGCCGGTTTTTATCCCGGCAAAATTTAGAAGTTGGGCGATTAAATAAGAAGTTGTACTTTTACCTTTGGTGCCTGTAACACCAACAATAAACATCTTTTTTGAAGGAAAACCATAAATCAGCGCGCCTAAATACGCTAAGCAAAAATGGTAAACAGGCTGAATAATTCCGAAAATTTTTGCCGGGATTACTTTTTTTATTATGCGTAAAATTTGTTCTATCATCTTCCGCTTAATATTTTGAGACTGGCTTTTAATCTATCTTGCAAGGTTTTTAATTTTGGAGAAATTTTTTCTACTGCCTCACGAATTTGTTTTTGTTTATAACCCAAAGTTTTCAAAACTTCCTCTAGCTCGGAATCAACCTCAAAATTATCATCTGAATCCGAAAACTTTTGATTTTTTATTTTGTCGCTCAATTCCAAAATTATTCTGCTAGCTTTTTTGACACCGATGCCTGCAGTTTTTATTAAAATTTCGTTCTTGCCCTTACTAATAGCATTTAAAAGGCTTTCCGCTTTTATTTCAGATAAAATTTTTAAAGCTGCTTTCGGCCCGATACCGTTTATAGAATTAAGCATTTCAAAAACATCGCGCTCTTGTTGGTCAAAAAATCCGTAAAGTTCAAAACCATTTTGCGAACTATAAAAATAACAAAGCAAATTAATTTTTTCTCCCACCTTAGGAAGTTTTTGGAAGGTTTTTTGAGTTATTAAAATTTTAATACCTAAACCCACAACATCAACCGCCGCAAACTGGCGAGTTTTGGCAATTAATTTCCCCGAAATTGAATAAATCATATGTTTTGTAATTAATAATTAATAATTAGTAATTAGGGTTATTTTATCTTAAAAAACGTTGACATTCAAATAAAAAGAAACTAAGATAATTTTATCACTAATTACTAATTATCGGTAACTAGTTGTTCAAATCTATGCCAATAATTCAATCAGCGAAAAAAGCCTTGCGGCAAAATATCCGCCGACGCAAAGCAAATGTTAAAAGAAAAATCGCATTAAAAACGGTTGTTAAACAATACAAAAAATTAGTGGATTCAGGAGAAAAAGACAAAGCCAAAGAATACCTTTCAACTGTTTATAAAAAATTTGATAAAACAGCTAAAATCAAATTAATAAAGAGAAACAAAGCTTCCAGGATGAAATCCAGACTTTCTAGAATGCTTAAGTAATGAAAATCCCGTCCGCCAGCTGGCGGACGGGATTTTTTTATCCTTATTTCTTACGTCTTATTTCTTACTCTTTGCTTCCTCCCATTGCTTTTAATGACAATCCTATTCTTCCATTTTCAACTTTCACGACTTTTGCTTTAATGACATCGCCGAGATGAACCACATCTTCAACTTTTTCAACAAATCCGTTTTTAAGCTCAGACACATGAATCATTCCATCGCGTCCTCCGCCCAAATCCATAATCGCGCCGAAGTCTAAAATCTTTATTATTTCGCCCTCAACCATTTCTCCGATTTGGAATTTGTGCGTAATAATTTCAATTTGTTTTACCGCCGCTTTGGCGATTTCTTTTGTCGCGCCGGCAACGAAAACTTTACCTGTTTGTTCAACGTCAATGCTCAAAGCGCCGGTTGAACTTATTATGCCGTTTATCACTTTTCCTCCTGGGCCGATTACCTCGCCGATTTGTTCCGGGTCAATCTGCATTGAAATAATACTCGGCGCATAAGCTGAAGTTTCGGCTCGCGGTTTTTTAATTACGGCATTCATAACACCTAAAATTTCCAGCCGGGCTTTTTTAGACTGCTCAAAAACTTCTCCCAAAACATCAACAGTGACGCCATCTATTTTAACATCCATCTGAATGGCGGTTATTCCATCTGTTGTTCCGGCAACTTTGCAGTCCATATCACCATAGTGGTCTTCCGGACCCTGAATATCGGTAAGAATTTTGTATTTTTCTTTATTACTCATTAAACCCATCGCTATTCCGGCAACCGGTTTTTTAATCGGCACGCCCGCATCCATTAAAGCCAAAGAAGAAGCGCAAGTAGTTGCCATTGAAGAAGAACCGTTTGAAGAAAGAATTTCCGAGACTACACGAACGGTATAGGGAAATTCATCTTGCGAAGGCATCATTGAACGCAAAGCTTTTTCCGCCAAAGCGCCATGGCCTATTTCTCTACGGCCAGGACCGCCCAGTCTGCCAACTTCTCCTGTTGAAAAAGGCGGAAAGTTATAATGGAGCATAAATCTCTTTTTAGACGTAGCCTCTATTGTTTCAAGAAGCTGTTCCGAACCCGGAGGAGCTAATGTGACAACCGCCAAAGATTGAGTATTCCCCCGTTGGAAAATAGCCGAACCATGAAGACGCTTAAATAATCCCACTTCGCCATAAAGAGAGCGCAACTCATCATTTTTTCTACCATCGGGCCTTTTGTCCTCGTTAAGCAGTTTAATGTGAACAAGCGCATCAAGTTCTTCTTCGAATATCGCATCCACTTTGGGAGTTAAAAACTCTTCAACTCCGCCCTCAGCCAAGCTATCTTTTAAATCTTTTTTAAGAGATTCTAAATTAATTTGCCTTTCGATTTTTTCAGAAACATAAACAGCTTGTTCAAGTTTGCCTGTTAAAAATTCTTTAATTTTAATTTTTAATTCCGAAACATCAGCAAATTCAATTTCGGTTTTTTTCTTACCAACTTTTGAAATTACATCTTTTTGAAAAATGATAAGTTTTTTAATTTCTTCGTGGGCAATTTTGAAAGATTCTATAACTTCTTTTTCTTGCGCTTCGTTACCGGCAAGTTCTACCATATTTATTTTATCTAAAGCTCCTGAGATAAAAGCCTCAAGTGTAATATTCTCTTTTTCTGCAAGCTTAGAATTTACCGGGTTAATTTCTATTTTGCCATCTTTAAAGCGCGCGAGTTGCACCCCGGCGACCGGACCATTCCATGGGATATCCGAAATCGCCAAGGCAACCGAAGCAGTTAATAAACCAACAAATTCAGCGTTATTTTCCCCATCATAAGACAAAACCGTAACTACAACCTGCACATCTCTACGAAGCCTGTAATCAAAAAGAGGACGTAAAGTTCTGTCTATTAACCTGCCCGACAAAACAGCGTCTTCTGAAGGCCTGCCTTCGCGCCTGACAAATCTACTACCAAGAATTTTCCCGGCAGCATAAAATTTCTTTTCAAAATCAACCGTTAATGGAAAATAATCGGTATTCTTATCTTCTTTGCCCATAGTGACAGCGACTAAAACCGAAGTATCACCGTAAGTGCCCAAAACCGCGCCATTTGCCTGTCCTGCTAAATCAGAAGTTTCAAGTGTCAAAGTTCTACCCGCTATTTCCGTAGTAAATTGTTTTCTATTTAAGCTCATTTTCGTATTATTAGCGCGAGGCCAATATACGAATACATGCGAATGATACAAATTTTTGAATCTGTACCATTAGTATGAATTAGTACATCGACGCCACACTCTATTTATTATTTATTTTGATTTATTATTTCTTAATATTATTTTGGGTTTCTTTTCTATGTCAATAAATGAATCTGCCGCTTCTTTTAATTTCGCGGAGGCGCTCCTGCCAAAAGCTACAACTTCAACCTCCTTGCCCAATCCCCACTTAAGATACTCAACCAAAGGGATAAAGTCTCCGTCTCCTGTAACTAAAATTACAACGTCTACGGAATTTGCCATTCTTATGGCGTCGACCGCCATTCCGACGTCCCAATCTGCTTTTTTCATTCCACCAGGGAAAATCTGCAAATCTTTTACGCGAAGTTCAATTCCATTTTTCCCAAGCGCTTCAAAAAAAGAAGCTTCACCAAAAGCCGTTTCACTTTTAACCACGTATCCCATTGAACGGATGAGGTTACGGCCAGCAAGAATTTCTTTAAGAAGTTCGCGGTAATTAACTCGTGCGGAATAAAGGTTTTTCGCAGAATGATACAAATTCTGGATGTCTATAAAAATTCCAACTCTCTGAGATTTATGAATCATTTTATTTCTTCAAACCCAAACTCTTTATCATTGAAGCATAACTCTTAGGATTTGTTTTCAATAAATAGTCCAAAAGTTTTTTTCTTTTTGAAACCATTTTTAAAAGCCCTCTTCTTGAATGATTATCTTTAGGGTGTTTCTTTAAATGATCAATAAGTTCCAGAATTTGCTTGTTTAAAAGAGCCGCTTGAACTTCGCTTGAGCCAGTATCTTTTTCATGGATAGAAAAATCTTTTATTAAATTTTGCTTCTTGCGCGTAGCTAACATAATAAAAGTATTATAATTAATTTTTAATTTAAGTCAATAATACTTGACTATTAATTGTTTCCTGACTACTATTTTAATCATGATTTCCAATATGGCAAAAAAGAATAATTCTTATGTGGCTCACGCCCTAAAAAGCGACCCAGATTCCATTCCTTTTTTAAGGGATGGGGAAATTATAGAAGCTAAACTTTTACAAAAGAATCCCCGATTGGTCTATTTTGATTTAGGCAAATTTGGTACTGGCGCAGTTTATGGAGTTGAATTTATGAACGCCAAATCAATTTTAAAGGAATTAAAAATAGGAGAAGTTGTTTCGGCAAAAATTTTAAATGTCGAAGACGACGAAGGATTTGTTGAACTTTCTTTAGCAAGAGCACACCAGCAAAAAAATTGGCAACAAATTAAAGACACTAAAGATAATCAAGAAATAATTACTGTCAAAATAATTGGTGCGAATAGCGGCGGACTAGTAGCAAACGTCAATGATATTAAAGCGTTTTTGCCCGTTTCTCAACTTGCCGGAGATCATTATCCCAGAGTCGATGACGGCGATAAAACTAAAATCCTAACGGAATTAAGAAAGCTCGTTGGTCAAGAATTAAAAGTTAAAATAATAGATACCAATCCTCGTAATGAAAAACTTATTATTTCCGAAAAAAGTGCTTTTGAAAATGATATTAAAGAAATTCTTGAAAAATATAAAGCTGGCGATATCGTTGAGTGTATTGTTTCGGGAATTGCCGACTTTGGCGTTTTCGTCAAATTTATAGATAATCCATCTATTGAAGGATTGGTTCATATTGCCGAGCTTGATTATAAGATAATAGACAGTCCGAAAGAAATTGTGAAAATAGATGAACAAGTTAAAGCTAAAATAACCGAAATTAAAGATGGCCGCGTTTTCCTTTCAATTAAAGCCCTTAAAGCAGACCCGTGGGAAAATATTGAAAATAAAATAAAAGAAGGAGAGAAGGTTGAAGGAATTGTTTATAAATTTAATCCATTCGGCGCCTATATAAACCTTGAAAACGATTTACAGGGAATGATACATATTACCAGTTTCGGCGGCGCGGAAGAAATGAAAAAAGCGCTAGAACTCGGTAAAAAATATAAATTCCTCGTTGACTCTATAAAAACAGACGAAAGAAGAATCTCTCTTAAAATGGCGTAGTTTTGTTATCGCCCTAACCCCCTTAAATGTATTATTTTTATCTCTGTGGGTAAAAAAATTTTCTGTGCCAAGGTATAATAATTTTTAAAAATTAGGCGTATAATAATTATATGAAGTCTTTATCTAAAAATATCTTTTGGGCGATTACCACTCTTTTGGTTATATCTTTTGTTTTTTCTCTTTTTTATGCCGAGCCGACAACACCGACTATTTTAAGTATCGACCAGTTAGTTTCTAAAATAAACTCCGAAGAAATTTCTAAGGTTATTGTTAATGGAAATGACTTAAAAATTACACTTAAAGACAATTCTTTGGCAACCTCAAAAAAAGAGACTGAGGCTGGACTGACGGAAACATTAAAAAATTACGGCGTAAATTCTGAAGCGCTTCAAAAGGTGAACTTTGAAATTCAAGACGAATCGGGTTGGAAGTTTTGGGCGGGAATTTTAATTTCCCCAATTATCATGCTTTTAATAATCGGCTTTTTCTTTTGGTTCACTTTCCGCCAGGCAAAAACCGGAATGAGCCAGGCATTCACATTTGGGAAAGCAAATATTAAATTATTCGCTCATTTCAAAGACAGGATAACTTTTAATAATGTCGCAGGACTAAAAGAGGCGAAAGAAGAACTTCTTGAGGTTGTTGATTTCCTTAAAAACCCGAAAAAATACCTTGAAATCGGCGCGCGAATTCCGCGTGGAGTTTTACTTTTAGGCAGCCCAGGCACGGGAAAAACATTATTAGCCCAAGCAGTTGCCGGCGAAGCACAAGTGCCGTTTTTCCATATTTCCGCTTCAGAGTTTGTTGAAATGTTTGTTGGCGTAGGCGCGGCAAGAACCCGAGACGCCTTTGATACTGCGAAAAAAGCGGCTCCCAGTATACTTTTTATTGACGAAATAGACGCCATCGGCAGAGAAAGAGGCGCTGGAGTAGGTGGAGGCCACGACGAAAGAGAGCAAACATTAAATCAAATTTTAGTTGAAATGGACGGCTTTGACAGAGAAACGAAAGTTATTGTTATCGCCGCCACCAACCGGCCAGATATTTTAGACCCGGCGCTTTTACGCCCAGGAAGATTTGACCGCAGGATTATTTTAGACATGCCAGGCATTAACGACCGGGAAGATATTTTAAAAATTCATAGCAAGGGAAAAATCTTGGCAAAAAATATTAATCTCCGCAAGGTTGCCGAAAGGACTCCTGGATTTTCCGGCGCAGAGCTTGCTAATCTTATGAATGAGGCGGCTATTTGGGCCGCCAGAAAAAACCAGAAAGAGATCTTTCAACAGGATATTTTTGATTCAATTGAAAAAGTTTTACTCGGGCCAGAGCGCCGTAGTCGCGTTATCTCAGTGAAAGAAAAAGAAATTACTGCATATCATGAAGCCGGCCACGCGCTTATTGCAACAAGTTTAAAAAATGCTGATCCTGTTCATAAAATTTCAATCATTAGTCGAGGACGAGTCGGAGGATATACATTAAAAATGCCAATTGGAGATGAAAATTTAAGAACCAAAAATCAATTTATGGCAGACTTGGCAATTCTTTTAGGAGGTTATGTTTCTGAGAAAGCGACCTTTGGAGATATTTCAACTGGCGCTTCAAACGATTTACAAAGTGCGTCTGAAATTGCCAGAAAACTTATTACCAAATTTGGGATGTCTGACAAGCTTGGGCCTATCACTTACGGTAAGACCGAAGAAATGGTTTTTTTGGGGCGCGAAATTGCAACTGAAAAAAATTATTCTGAAAAAACAGCGGCTGAAATAGATGGTGAAGTAAAAAGCTTTATGAATAAAGCGCTTATTTCAGCCCAAAAAATACTTTCATCTAGAAAGCACGTTCTTAAGGCTATTGCCTCTAAATTAATAGAAAAAGAAACACTTGAACGCGACGAGTTTGACAACCTTATAAAAAGCTTTAAATTAAAACAAATAAGTGTTTAAATGCGCGCGTAGCTCAATTGGTTAGAGCACAGAGCTTATACCTCTGCGGTTCCTGGTTCGAGTCCAGGCGCGCGCACACTAGCTAAACAAAAAGGTCCCTTATTTGTCAGTAAATACTCCCTGTCCGTCAAAAAAATTTTTCCATGCCCATAGTTTTAGGTTTTTTATTATAAAAACATCCGCCCAGAAATGGGCGGATGTTTTTATTTTTATGCTGTTGCTTCCGGTGTTTGAGTTTCAGAAGGGGCAGCTTCAGAAGAAGCAGCTTCTTCTTTCACTTCAACTGTCGGAACATTGCAAGTTGGGCAATTGCCTTCTTGCTCGGCGGTGTAACCGCACTGCGGGCATTTACATTCCATATTTTTTAGTTTTAAATTAATTTCACCACGGCTACGACTATCGCCGATCTAACTAAAATCAGTATAACCAATAAAAATTAAAAGTCAATAATATTTAAATTTTTTAAGAATTATTTATAAAATAATCCGTTTTTATTAAAAATAAGCGCTACAATACAATTTAATTAAAAAGTTAAACTTGACTTTTTTTATATATTAAGTTATAAGGTTAGTATCGTCCAATTTTGGATGAAATAGAACTTTTTAAGGAGGACATATGGAACTGAAACCCGCGCACGAGGTTGTTGTTAATCTTTTCAGAGATGCAGTCGGCGGACTTTCAACCGCCTACAAAAACAAGAAGCTAGATCAAAAGCGCATAAATGTGTTTACTGGACGGCTATTGTCCGCAATCTATATATTAAGGAGAATGGCCATCCCCCAAAAGCACATTCAAGAGGTTGCCGAAAAACTTCGAGCAATTGATATCCCGCGCGAGGTCAAAGAAAAGATTATCGTGCGGCGATTACTTACGCATATTGTCGACGACAATCTCGCGCATGCCGCTGCCCAGGCATCCGCAAAGTCAACCAATAGTACAGGAGCCGCCAAACTCACTACCCATATCACTACAAGCACCATCGCCGGCCCCGCGGTATAAAACGGCACCAAGCCGGAACGACCCCAATCCCACCCAAACTGCCATCGATTATCGGCAGTTTGGGTGGATTTTTTTTATTTCAAAAAAACAGCTTTCCTTAAAAATCTTACAAACTTCAAAAACCAGGAAAACCCGAAAAACCCGATAATGCGATGAAATCTACGTTTTTAAAAAGTGTAGGTTTTATCAGCTTACTCAGTAATGCGATGAAATCTACACTTTTTGAGAATTTACCCCAAATTTAAGTAAGTCGTGCGTAAAAATAAACAATTTGAAACAAATTTCGGGGGTCAATTGGGCTAATTTTATGTATGTCGTGTGTAAAAATTATACAAAGCATACCAAGTTTATGGTTAAGTTTTATATTTTTTGTGTATACCGTGTGTAAAAATTGTACACAACATACACAAGTA
>CAYRXZ010000002.1:0-67298 GCA_964428615.1 uncultured Candidatus Saccharibacteria bacterium
TTTTATATTTTTTGTGTATACCGTGTGTAAAAATTGTACACAACATACACAAGTATGGAGGAAATTTTGTGCAAAAAGTGTTATAATCATAAAATTATGGCAAATACTAAATCTCAAACCGGTCAATTAGGTGAATATATAGCTTGCGGATATCTTGTGGATAAGAAATATAAGATAATTAAACAGAACTACCGCCAGAAATGGGGCGAGTTGGATATTATTGCCAAAGCACCAGATAAAACCCTTGTTTTTACAGAAGTAAAAACCCTATTACAAAACCCTAATATCCAGCCCGAAGACAACCTGACTAAATCAAAATTGAGAAAGTTAAAAAGAACGGCCAGCTTGTATGCCGGCCATTATCAAAATTTAATTGACGACAAAAAGGGATGGAGAATTGACTTAATTACTATTACGCTTAGTCCTTTGGCAAACTCACGAGAAAATTGCGATATTAGACATTACGAAAATTTATAGTCCTTTTGTTTTCTTTTTCTCCGTGCTTAAATTTTATCCAAATGGAATTTTTAGGCAAAACCTTTTTTATAACTTCCGGCCACTCAATCAAAATAATATTTTCCGGGTCGGATAAAATTTCTTTAAACCCCAAATTAAAAAGTTCCGTCGGTTTTCTTATGCGATAACAATCAAAATGCCAAGCGCGTTTGTAATTTATAGTCTTTTTGCCCGCCATAACCTTTCCGTTTGAGGTGAATCCGCTGTTGATGGAAGCGAAAGAGGGAAATTTATATTTTTTCGCAATCACAAATGTCGGACTGGTAATTTTATTTTTAATTCCTAGCCCGCGTAAAAATCCTTGAATGAAAGTCGTCTTGCCACTGCCTAAATTTCCAACCAATGCCAAAACTAAAGCATTGCAGAAATGAGAAGAGGACGCCAAAATTTCTTTTGCCAGTAAACCAGCTATTTTTTTTGTTTGCGTCGAAGAGACTGTCTTAAATTCCATTTTAAAATTATAACATAAGAAAAATAGAGTTTAAGGTATAAAAATAAAGTGCACAAACATTACGCTTATCTCGCTATAGCGAGATAAGCGTAATGTTTTATTTATCATAATTATTTTTTGCAAATAATTCCAACTCTATAGAAATAAAAATAAAAAACGCCGATAAAACTAGCGCAATAAAAATGCCTATTGAAAAATTAAGGGGGTGGAAATTATTATTTATAATAATTCCTGAATTAAAATTTTCCTGAGATATAGATATTGGAGCATTCATCAATTCGGATTCTTTTTCAATAATATTATCATCACCACCTGGAATAAATTTTCCATTTTCGGCGCGGATATAAACTTTACCATCGGCGGCCGTACCGCTATATTCCGCCTTATCAATCAAATTATCAGTCTTGTCGTAAAGAAAAATCGTTTCGCCGTTATTATTTAAAGAAATTTTTGTAGTTTTATAATCCAGTGTTAAAGTCTCTTTGCTGGCAATTATATTTTTATTTGTGGTAGAAAAAATAAATACTCTACTTGAAGCGTCTTTTATTCGCCAGCCGCTAAGATTAACTGCGATATTGCCATTATTAAACAATTTAATCCATTCACCATCGGTATCTTTACCAATTGGATTAGGGAGAAACTCATTAATAATTACCATAATCCCAAATGCTGATATGCTTCTTGTGTCGCGATTCTGCCTTGTGGAGTTCTTTGAATAAATCCTATTTTCATTAAATATGGTTCATATATTTCTTCTATTGTCCCTTTTTCTTCACCTAAAAACGAGGTTAAAACATTAATACCAACGGGCCTGTTGTGAAATTTAACTATAATTGCTTTTAAAAAATCGCGCTCACAAGTTTCAAGCCCAAGCTCGTCAACTTCAAAAAATTTAAGGGTTTTATTAATAACTTCAGAATTTATGCTTTCTAGGTTATTCACTTCGGAAAAGTCGCGGGCGCGTTTTAATAACCGGTTTGCTGTTCGAGGAGTGAATCTTGAAGCTTTTGCCAACGCTAAAATCGCGCCTGAGTCCATATTAAGATTCATAAGATTCGCTGAGCGTTTTATTATTGTTTCTATTTCGCCAGAATTATAATAATCAAAATGAAAAATTCCGCCAAATCTTGAACGCAACGGATTTGAAAGCAAGCTTGGCCTGGTAGTAGCGGCAATTAATGTAAAAGCCGGTAAATCTATTGAAACAATTTTACTCGCTAATCCCTTCCCGACCATTAAACATAATTTTCTTGCTTCCATTGCTGGATATAAAATTTCTTCTATTGCCCGGGGAATTCTATGGGCTTCGTCTATAAATAAAACATCACCATTTTCCAGATTTGAAAGCACCGCCGCCAAATCACCAAGTTTTTGGAGAGCTGTACCAGTAGCAGTTTTTAAATTAGCTCCTATTTCTTTAGCTGCTAAATTCGCTAATGTTGTCTTGCCAAGCCCTGCCGGGCCGTAAAACAGTAAATGGTCTGCCGATTCTTTCCTTTTTTTTGCCGCAGCTAAAATAAGGGCAAGGGCTTTCTTTATTTTCTCTTGTCCTATATAATCATTCCACGACACCGGTCTTAGTGCGGAATCTATAAATTCCTCATCGTTTTGTTTCTTCTTATTAATTTTAGTTTTAGATAAATTAATTTTAGACATATTATTTGGTGTCCTATCCCCACACCGAACACTTAGTTAAGTGGGGTTGACTTTTACAATAAAGTGTGCTATATTGATTTTAATTAAATATTAGACCGTCTAATCCTGTGGGCTCTAGAGAATTTTTTTTAGATCACGGAATATCTGGCTCCGGCTGGAGATCTCCTCGGAAAAATTCTTAATCTCTTTTTTATAAAAGAGTTTCAATTCTCGTCCGAGAATCGCCCACAGAATTAGGCGGTTTTATAATTCAATTAACCCAGTTGTATTTTCTACCTCCTCAAAGGTGGTTATCCCGGAAATTACTTTTAAAATTCCGTCCTCCTGCATTAATACTATTCCTTTTTTTTCAGCTAGTTCTTTAATACCAATTTCTGTTGGGTTTTTGCCTATTAATAATTCCATATCGCCATCAACCAAAAGAAGTTCAAATACTCCCACTCTACCTTTATATCCTAAATTATTACACTTATTACATCCTTTTTGTTCAAAAATTTTAATGTTTGATTTATAAAAATCTTTATCTATTCTATCTGGCAATTTTTCAATGAAATTTTTTATCTTGCCCTCTAATTCAACGTCTATTTTCTTTTCGACCTTACAATTTTCGCAAAGCTTTCTTACTAAACGCTGAGCAATTATCATATTAACCGCCGGCGCAAGCACGGAAGTTTTAACCCCTAAATCCAACATTCTCGGAATCGCGCCCGATGCGTCATTTGTATGAAGAGTTGAAAATACCAAGTGGCCGGTTAATGAAGCATGAATTGCTATTTCGGCAGTTTCTAAATCCCTAATTTCACCAATTAAAATCATATCCGGGTCCTGCCTTAATAAAGAACGTAAACCACTTGAAAAGTTATACCCGGCCTCAGGGTCAACTTGTGTCTGCTCTATGCCCTCAAGATGATATTCTATTGGGTCTTCAATGGTGATTGTTTTTGACTCTGATTTTTGAGTGTGTTGTAAAAAAGCGTAAAGAGTTGTTGTTTTTCCGGAACCGGTAGGACCGGTATTCAAAATCATTCCATTGGGCTTTGAAAGTTCTCTTTCAACTATTTCCAAATCATCTTTTCTAAACCCCAATTGGGGCAGTTCCACATGAATTGCATCTGGATTTAAAATTCTTAAAACCACAGTCTCTCCAAACTCTGAAGGATTGATTGATGTTCTTATTTCTATTTCTTTATCGGATAAAGAAATAGTAAAGCGGCCATCTTGAGCTTGATTGTCTACATTAATTTTAAGACCAGAAAGAAGTTTTATACGAGAAACAATACTAATATGAATTTTTGACTTTAATCCATTAAAAATATCATATAATAAGCCGTCTATTCTTAAACGAATTTTTGCTGAATCTTCTGATGGTTCAAAGTGAATATCTGACGCCCTCATAGAAAGAGCTCCAGCTAAAATAGCTTCCAAAATTTCACCAGTGTACCTAATATCTTCATTCATCTTTCCTATTGAGTTATTTATACTCTGCAAGGAAACAAGTTCTTTTTTGAGCGCTACTAGTTTTTCTTCTTTAATTTTAATCCTACCAGTAATGTTTTCCCCTTTTTGAGAGATAAATCTATAAAAATTCCAGATGTTATTCAACCCACTCAATGAAGTTGTGAAAACAGAAACAAAGTACCCTTGGGATTTTAACTTTTCGATAATTTTTTTTACTTCAAAGTCTTCTGAAGAAAAAACCGCCAAGGCAATTTTTTTTTCTTTAAATTCAACCGCTGCGAGTTTGGCGTTTTTTGCTTCTTCTTCGGGTATTAAAGAAAGCGCTTCTATATTTATTGATGTGGCTGATAGGTCAACAT
Organism: uncultured Candidatus Saccharibacteria bacterium; assembly: GCA_964428615.1. Lineage (GTDB taxonomy): Bacteria > Patescibacteriota > Minisyncoccia > UBA6257 > UBA9933 > QYPD01. The sequence continues at coordinate 4,441 of CAYRXZ010000002.1, forward strand.
AAGGAAAGCCTGTTTTTTCCGCCCGACGCTTAGCATCTCTTTCTTCGGCCTCACGTCTCATATTCGCCAATTTATCTTTTATTTTTAAAAAAGAGTTTTTGGGATTCATTTGTATAAATAATAAGGGCAAAATAATAAATAGTAAAGCTGAAACCACTAAGTTGACAAATTAAAAAAAGGTGGTATACTGCATTGTAGCGACATTGAAATAACTAAATATCAAAAAGGAGGTTTAAGTATGGAAACAAAAAATAAAAAATCCGAGGAGGGGAAAGATTATGCGAGTTATCATAATAATTGCAAGATTTTTACTGGTAGTGGTTGTGGCGACAACGATGTTGTCGGGTTGCGCTGTAATGACCACGAAAGCGAAACCCCCAATCATCATCACGGGACCAATGGGGATACAAACAGACAGAGACAGCTACAGGCTGATTCGAATTAAGAACGCCAGTCAGGCGTACTGGCGATTCTGGCTCGGGGCAAACAGACAAGAATTTATCCTGTTTCCGGGTAGAGTCTTGTTTGTAAAAATGCCCAATAACTTCTGGGGAAAATGCCAGGGGTTTTGGTCCCACGCATACATGGAAGTCAACAACAACGGCACGGTTGATATTTCAACCTTCGCAGGAGAACAATGGTCCCAGGTTTGTATAACCGGGAATAAGTGGATATGTGAAACTGGGGAAGTCATCGGTGGAGACATCGTCTTTGGTGGAATACCTCAGTCTAATTATCATTATCCCACTCATTTTAGTGTTTCAGTTCCATTTGTACCTGTGGGTTTGCACCTACAAACGCGTTAACCTCCCAATTCTTAGTCCCCGCGACTCGCAATGGCATTCCAAACCAAAGCGAATCGTGGGGCATTTTTTATTGATTTTTTTATAAACTTCTTGATTATAAATTAATAAATTTATAAAATAGTGGTATGTCAGGACACTCTCATTGGGCGGGGATAAAACATAAAAAAGGCGCGGCAGACCAAAAACGCGGTTTGGTTTTTTCAAAACTTTTAAACGCAATTTCTATCGCCACTAAAACCGAATCTAATCCTCAGTTCAACCCGCGACTAAGAACAGCTATTGAAAAAGCCCAACAAAAAAATGTCCCAAAAGATAATATTGAACGGGCGGTTAAGCGCGCATCTGAACAAAAAGATTTAGAGGAACTTATCATTGAAGCTTATGGACCAGAAGGCTCAGCTATTTTAATAGAGGCTATAACCGATAGTCGCAATCGGACAATTTCAGAGGTTAAAAAGATTTTGAGCGATAATAATGCGAAATTCGGCGAACAAGGAAGTGTGCGTTGGGCTTTTGAAAATATAAATGGTGACGATGGAATTATTTGGCAAATAAAATTTAAACAAGAAATATCTAAAGACGCCAAACAAAAACTTCAAGGATTAATCAAAAAACTTGAAGAGCGCGACGACATACAAAATATTTATACAAATATAAATTAAAATAATTTTATGATTATTCTTGGTATTGACCCTGGCAGCACAAGGATCGGCTATGGACTCATAGAAAAATCCGGCGGCAAATTAAAATTTATAAAAGCCGGTTTGTTAAAAATAAAAGCTAAAGATAAATGTGAACGATTGGTTGATTTAGAAAAATCTTTTTCTGTATTAATTAAAAAAGAAAAACCCGATCAAGTTGTGATGGAAAAACTTTATTTTGTAAAAAATCAAAAAACTGGTCTTGAGGTAGCACAATCTAGAGGTGTTTTAACTCTTTTAATAACTAAAAATAAAATACCACTTCTTGAATTAACACCACTTGAAATAAAACAGGGTGTGACGGGGTATGGAATGGCAGATAAAAAATCTGTTGCTAAGATGGTTGCAAAAATTTTAAAAATAGATAAAATCAACGATTATGATGACGCCACTGACGCATTAGCAGCGGCTATCACTGGAAGTTAGATAAAAAATAAATAATATAATTTTTACACATAACCAAAAAGGTCGTTTGATTATAAAACAATATTTGATCATGGCTATGGATTACGACGAAGATTCAAAAACTCCAAAAGAAGATAACGAAGATCTTGACGGTTTCTCTATTGAAGGGGACGATAAAGAAGAGGATGAAAAAGAAGATTTTGAAGACGAAGAAAAATATCTTGAATGAAAAATAGAAAACGCTTTATATTAAAACTCACAGGCTTATTTATATTGGCCTGTTTGTTATTGGGAGTATGGGGATTAATTAGTATCGCGAAAATGGCACAAGAACTGCCGAACCCGGGAGAATTTATAGATGGGCAAATTACTCAATCAACTAAAATTTATGATCGTACAGGTGAGGTCTTACTTTATGAAATTCATGGAGATGAAAAAAGAACTGTTATTCTTTTTGAAGAAATCCCCGATTATGCCAAAAAGGCAACACTAGCCATAGAAGACCAGAGTTTTTATGAACATGCAGCAATGGATATAAAGGGTACTATTAGGGCATTAATCGCCGATATAACATCGGGCGATATGTCCCAAGGGGGGTCAACTATTACACAACAACTTGCAAGAAATACATTCTTAACGCCGGAAAAAACAATAAAAAGAAAAATAAAAGAACTTATTTTAGCGAATTGGATAGAAGAAAAATATACTAAAGATAAAATTTTAGAATTATATCTCAATCAAATTCCCTATGGTACAAACGCTTATGGAATAGAGTCTGCTAGTCAAACATATTTCAATAAACCAGCCAAAAATCTTTCATTGGCTGAATCAGCGACATTAGCAGCAATGATTCAAGCGCCATCTTATTATTCTCCATGGGGAACTCATGTTGATGAATTAATATCTAGAAAGAATTATGTTTTAGACCAAATGTATAATTTGGGTTTTATAGACACACAAGAAAAAGATAGCGCCAAGAAGGTCGAGCTTGTTTTCACTAGTCAAAATATTGGGAAAATTAAAGCTCCACATTTTGTAATGATGATAAAAGATTATTTAAGCCAGAAATATGGCGAAGACATAGTTGAAAAGGGTGGGTTGAAAGTTATTACTACTCTTGATTGGGGCCTTCAACAACTTGCTGAAAAAATAATTGAAACTGGTGCGCAAAGAAACACTGAATTATATCAAGGTAAAAACGCAGCCATGGTAGCGCAAGACCCTAAAACTGGCCAGATTTTAGTATTAGTAGGATCAAAAGATTATTTTGACAACTCTATTGATGGAAAATTCAATGTTGCAGTTCAAGGGTTAAGACAACCAGGGTCGTCTTTTAAACCATTTGCATATATTACTGCTTTTGAAAAGGGTTATTCTCCAAACGCTGTAATTTTTGACCTACCAACAGAGTTTTCTTCATATACTGATATATGTCCGTTAATAAATATAAACTATGACAACAAAAATTCACTTTGTTTTCACCCACAAAACTTTGACGGCGATTTCCGTGGACCGATTAATTTAAGAAATAGCCTAGCTCAGTCAGTGAATATATCCTCTGTTAAGGTTCTTTATCTTGCTGGCTTGGTAGATACAATACAAACAGCTCAAAAATTTGGATTAAGCACAATAAATGATCCGGCACGTTATGGACTTTCACTTGTTTTGGGTGGCGGCGAAATTAAATTAATTGATATGGTTGGAGCTTATTCTATTTTCTCACAAGAGGGAATAAAACATAACCAAGTCATGATATTAGAGGTAAATAATTCAAATGGAGAAATTTTAGAAAAATATATTGATCAAGCGATTAGGGTAATTGACCAACAATATCCAAAACTTATAAATAATATTCTTTCTGATAATGAAGCTCGGTCTGGATTGTTCCAAGGAAGCTTAGGTTTAACTGTTTTTCCAGGTAGAGATGTCGCGCTTAAAACAGGAACTACTAATGATTATAAAGATGCGTGGACTATGGGCTACACCCCATCCTTAGTTGTTGGTGTTTGGGCGGGAAATAGTGATAATACCCCAATGCAAAAACATGCTGGTAGTATTTTAGCAGCTGTCCCAATTTGGAGTGAATTTATAAATACAGCGCTTTTAAATTATCCAATGGAATTTTTTAATAAACCCGACGAAATTATTGAGAATAATAAACCAATGATGAATGGAAAATATATTATCAATAATCAAATTCATAATATTTTATATTATGTAGATAAAAATAATCCGACCGGACCACAACCTATAAACCCAGAATTAGATTCTCAATATTGGAATTGGGAATTACCAATAAGAAACTGGTGGCAAAACCTACCCGGCTAAATTAATTAGCATTTATAGGCATTAAAATATAAAAACAAGATATATCTGTTGGTGATTTTATTAAAACTGGTTTATTTCCACCATTAAATCCAAAAAATATATTATCTGAATTAATAGATTTAATTCCATCTATAATAAATCTCCAATTAAAAATTATTTCAACGCCCGCGCCCTTTATTTTCGCCGGTATTAAATAATTATTCTCTCCAAGTGATTGATTTGAAGAAAAAACTTTAATATTTTTTGAATTATCTTTTATAGAAATTTTTATCTCATTTAATTTATCCGTAAAAGAGCTTACTAATTTTAACGCTGAAATTAATTGCTCTTTTTCAAATATAGTTTCAGTTTCAAAAGATTGAGGAATAATTATTTGATAATCAGGAAATTCACCACTAATTAAACGTGAAATAATTTCACAATTTTCATTTTTAAATAAAACCTGATTAGAATCAAAATAAATTTTTATTTCCCCATCTTCATTTTTAAAATTTCTTATTATTTCGTGTATTGTTTTTAAGGGAATTATAATTTTAAAATTATCTTCTATTTCTGTTTTAAATTGGGTATTTATTATTGTTTTTTCAGCAAGTCTAAAACTATCAGTAACAACAATTTTAAAATAATTATTTTGGAAATCAAAAAGTGCACCACTTAGTTCTGGTTTTATTTCTGAAATTTGACCAGCTCCAACGACAGACATAAAAGCGTTTTTAATTAAAGATGATGATATTTTAATAAATAAATCATTTTTTATTTGAGGAATTATTGGAAAATCATCTTTTTTTCCAATATGAATCTTGGCTTGATAATTATCTGTTTTTATAAATAAATAACCACCTTCAGTTTCAAGATTTATTCTTTCACTTTGAATATTATTTATAATTAAATTAAAAATATTAAATGGAATAGTAAAAATTCCACCTTCAACAACCTTACACGGAATAAATGCCGTAACTGCTATTTCAAGATTTGTGGCTAATAATTTTATTTTATTATCAATTGTTTCTAATAAAAAATTTTTTAAAACTGGTAAAGCGGCGGAATTATTATCCATTCCAACTTTTCCAATTATATCCAATCCTGTTTTAAGATTATTTTTTAAAATTATTATTTTCATATATTTTTATAATAACTCCTATTATAATATATTAATAAATAATAGTAGTAGTTAGTGTGGTTAATTATGTTAATTAGTTTTTAATATAATGTATTTATTGATTAAATTTTAAGTTTATTTTTTTATAACAACTTAATTAAAACTTAATTAATAGTGGAAAACTAAAAATAATATTTTTATTAATTTTTATAAATATTATCTTTAATTAAAACAATTCTTTGTCCGAGATTTTGATTTTTATTTATTTCTCGAGATATTTTCTCACACGCGTATATAGCGGTTGTATGGTCCCTTTTCCCTAATTTATCCCCAATATCATTATAAGACATATTTATTAATTCTCTTAATAAAAAAGCGGCAATTTGTCTTGGTTCAACAACACTTTTTTTCCTCGACCTATTTATTAAATCAGTTATTGTTATTTCATAAAAATCAGCTACAGCTTTGATAATTTGATTTCCGGTAATATTTTTTGCCGATTGTTGGATTATATTATTTATTATTTCTTCAACGGTTTTTGTGTCTAAATCAATATTTTTTACTTCTTGATAAAATAATATTTTATTAAGAATACCTTCTAATTCTCTTATATTTCTTTGAATTTTTGTAGAAATAAGAGAACAAACCTCATCTTTAAGTGAAACATTTTTTTCTTGGAGTTTATTTTTAATAATAGCAAGGCGCATTTCATAATCTGGATAAGTAATATCAACAATCATCCCGCCCTCAAACCGTGATCTAAGGCGCGCTTCAAGTGTTGGGATGGCCGCTGGGGGCCTATCAGAAGAAAGAATAATTTGTTTATTATTTTCATAAAGAACATTAAATGTATGAAAAAATTCTTCTTCACTTCTTTCTTTTCCACCAATAAATTGTATATCATCTATTATTAAAACATCAATATTACGATATTTTTCTTTAATATCATCCATTCTTTTATTTCTTATTGCCCAAACAACATCGTTAACAAATTTTTCCGACGGGACATATTTAATTTTAATTTTATTTTTATATTTTTCTTTAATTTCATTACCCATTGCTTGAATAAGATGAGTTTTGCCAAGTCCGGTCCCACCATAAATAAAAAATGGATTATATTTTTTCCCAACATTTTTAATTATCGCCGTTGTAGCGGCGTAAGCGAGTTCATTAGAAGAACCAACAACAAAGGAACTCATTGTATATCGTGGGTGAAGATTGGTTTCTAGATCTATTTTAAATTCCGGTAATGATTCTTGGTGAGGAAAATATTTTTTTTCTTCAATTTTAATTTCAACCCGTCCCTTATTTTCAAAAACAACAATATATTCAACCTTTTTAATAGTGTCGTCAAATTCTCTAAGCGCCTCCAATATTATTTTATTATATTTATTTTCAACCCACTCTTTTGCAAAATTATTATTAAAACCAATAATAACCCTCCCATCATCCTCTTTTTTAATAAGACGACTATTTTTAAGCCATGTAAGAAAATTTGGTCTGGAAATTTGGAGTTCCAATTCAGCTAAAACAGATTGCCATGTTTTATTAAGATCCATAAATTTTTATTCTAAATTATTTCCTAATCTTATTTAAATCTAAAACTAAGTCAAATACCTCTAATGTTTCTAACATGTTAATTAATTGTGGAAAACTTTTAATAGATAATTTGATTTTTAAGTTTTTATGTTTTATATTTAATCTATGCCAAAAAGAACATATCAACCCAAAAAAAGAAAAAGGGCGAGGACTCACGGGTTTATAAAAAGAAACAGAACGGCGTCAGGAAGGAAGGTTATAAAAAGAAGAATTCAAAAGGGCAGAAAGAGAATTGCTCTTTAAAGTGTAATGCTAAAAAAATTTTTTCGTCTTCCGATTCAAAATTGGATGAAAGATAAAAAAATCAAAACGATTACCATTAAAGGTGATTTTTTTGTAGTAAAAATAAGAGACAATAATAAAGATTTCAGCCGATTTGGAGTTATAATAAGCGCGAAAGTTTTTAAAAGAGCGGTAAGGCGCAACAAGCTTAAAAGAAAAATTTTTGAATTAATTCGCACAACCAAATTGATTGAAAAATTTTCCGGTAAAGATATTCTATTAAGTGTTTCACCACAAGCCGCTGAAGCGCAAGAGAGAATTATTATTCAGTCATTATTATTGGTTTTAAATAAAATTATAAAATGATAAACCTTTTTAATAAATTTCTTTACGATCCACTTTTAAAGTCATTAGTTTTTTTATACCAGAAATTTTCTTTTCACGATTTAGGAATTGCGATTATTATTTTAACAATAATAATTAGGTTTATTTTATTTCCATTATTTTATAAAGGCGCCAAAGATCAAGCGATTATGCAACGCCTTTCACCTAAAATAAAAGAAATCCAAAAAAATCATAAAGATGATAAAGAGAAACAAACTCGGGCGCTTTTGGATTTATATAAAGAACACAAAGTAAATCCATTTTCTGGATTTTTATTACTTCTTGTCCAGTTGCCAATTTTAATCGCGCTTTATAAGGTTTTTTTAAACGGCCTTTCAGTAATTACACTAAACGGTCCGATAAATAATTTATTTTTAGGAATTATAGATTTAAACCAAAGAAATATAGTACTTGTTGTTGTGGCGGCGGCTGTGCAGTATTATCAAGGGAAGTTGGCGCTGCCTAAAATAAATAAGCCATCAAATGAGCTTGATATTGCCGAAAAGATGGGCAGGCAAATGGTTTTTATGGGACCGGTTTTAACTTTTGTATTTTTATATTTTTTTAATCTTCCGTCAGCTGTTGCGCTTTATTGGTTGACAACATCCATTTTTTCAGTTATTCAACAGATAATAATCAATAAAAGAATTAAAACGATGAATATATAAAATGGAAAAAAAGAAGGAATTGGAAATTTTAAAAAAGGCGATAGAGATGATGGGATTTGATGATTTTTCTGTAAATTATGACTCTGAAAACGGGCGGTTTTCTGTTTTTGTGAATGAGGGAGAATATTTTAAAAAATTAATTCCAAATTTTGTTTCGGGGATAAATTGTGTTTTCAGATTAATCTCCGATAAGGATAGAAAAGAGGGAGACGAATACAACACAACATTTATAGATGTAAATAATTATCGCAAAGAACGTGATAATATAATTTTAGAACTTGCTAGGGCGGCTGCCAGAAAATCAGCGACTACAAACGAAGAAGTTTCTTTGCCGGCGATGAATGGCTATGAGCGTCGGTTGATTCATATGGAACTTTCTTCAAGACCAGATGTTTTAACTGAGAGTGTGGGAGAGGGAAAAGAAAGATATATAATTATTAAACCGGCGACGGGCGATAAGAGCGAATAGGAAAAATTCTTTAAAAACCCAAATTGCCGTTTTCAGAAATTCTTTTTATTAAACTTTTAAACTTGAATTTTTCGAAGTAAATTAACACGCTTTCTTTTGGCAAAACACTAAATTTTATCTCCTCGATATTTTCTATTTCGAGTGGCGCTTCATAATTTATTGTGGCCAAATTCTTTGAGAGAATCGCCTGGTCTTTTTGTTTGTAAATTTTTTGATAAGTTTTTTCTTCTTGCCCTTTCTCTAGAAAGTTTTCTAAGGTGCCATATTTTTTAATTAGCGGCATAGCGGTTTTTGGGCCGATGCCTTGTACGCCAGGGATATTATCAGAAGCATCACCTACAAGGCCTTTGTAGTCGGGAATTTGATTAGGATTTAAGCCCTCATATTTTTCTCTAACCTCCTCACTCCCATAAATTTTCATTTCACTTATGCCTTTTTGCGGGGTTTCAACAACTATTTTTTGGTCTTCAACTACTTGGAGAATATCAGAATCACTTGTTAATATTTTTACTTTTATGCCATTGGTGAGTTTTAATTGTTTAGCTCCCACACCTATTAAATCGTCAGCTTCATATCCCGGCGCTTCATAAGTTTTTATCCCAAAAGCTGTAAATAGATTATGCGCTTCAATAATTTGTGAAATTAATTCATCAGGGGCCTTGGGTCTGTGAATTTTATAATCATCAAAAAGTTCTTTTCTTAATGTTGGCTCCGGCCTATCAAAAAAAGCGGCGATATAATCGGGTTTTTGCTCACGCAAAACTTTAAGTATTATATTTGAAATACCATAAAGCGCGCCCGTTGGAATTCCTCCCGGTCCGGTAAAGGGCGGCAGGGCATGAAAGCACCGGTGAATTAAAGAATTGGCGTCGATTAAAATTGCGAGTTTTTGTTCCATTTTTAGTAATTAAGTAGTAATTAGATAGTAATTAAGTAATTAATTAAGATAAATTTTAATTATCAAATTACTCAATTACCTAATTATAAATATTTTATATTCACCACATTATAAATTATTTGCGAAGATTTATCCAATAGCTAAGCTTCAATAAAATTCAATGAAATTGACAAAATCTTCTAAAAAACATATCTTAAATTCAAATGGATATGTGTTTCAATAATTCAACTGGAATGAAATTAAGCGTTTCCGATGTGGCGAAGGCCGTTGTTAAATTTATGACAGAAGACGATAGTCGCCGGTATAAAATTTTTATCGGCAGCGATTCCGAGGGCCATGCCGGCGAAAATACTGATTTTGTGACGGCGGTCGTGGTTCACAGAGTCGGCAACGGCGGAAGATTTTTTTGGAGAAGAACGGAGTTTAAAAGATTTCATAATTTACATGACAGGATAATTCAAGAAGTTTTATTATCAATTGACGCGGCGAAAGAAATTTTAGAAAGTTTGAAAAAAATAAAAGACGTACCGGATTTTGATTTTGAAATTCACATTGACGTTGGCGAAAAAGGCGAAACAAAAATAATGACCCAAGAAGTTATTGGAATGGTGAGGGCATACAATTTCGAGCCCCGCATAAAGCCGGAAAGTTGTGCTGCTACAAATGTGGCGGATCGTTATGTTTAGAGGTTAAAAATTGGTAATTGGAAATTGAAAATTTAGTTATGCTCCTATCGTCTAGTCTGGTCTAGGACGCCAGGTTTTCATCCTGGTAACTCGGGTTCGAATCCCGATGGGAGCGCCGAAGGTGGTATTTAGTATTTACAATTTAAGATACTTCTTATTTGTGGTGGGGGTTTTTTTGCTTAAAGTAAACGCTATAGCGTTTACTTTAAGCAAGGTTTTAAGGAATAAGATAAAGAATAAGTTTACGATAAAAATGATGTTTTAAATGGTTTGTAGATTATGGTAAAATGGGGTTATGGCGAAAGTTAATGTTTTATTATCCGGCTATACAAATACGGATTCAAAAAAAATTTTAAAACTCGCGGATTTTGTTGTTCCTGGGCATGCGGGGATGTATAAAATTGAGAAATAAATTATAATTTTACTATGGCAAGACGAAGATACTACAGAAGAAGAGACGATGATTTAGAGCGGGCGCTGGCAGGAATTACCGTTTTTGGGCTAATAGGTCTGTTTTGGTATTTTTATAACAACCCACAAAAATCAATTGCTATATTATTAGGAGTTGCTGTAATTATCCTAGTTATTTTATTTTTGATAAAACAGTGGCGTAAAAAGCATTTTAATGATTTACTGGGTAAATTAAAAAATTCTGGGCAAGAAGATAATTTTAAAAACTTTATAAATAGATTTGGTTTAGAAGGTAGGAAGGGAGATGGATATTCTTTTAGAAATCATAAATTTGAGTGGGATAGAATTGACGATTTAAAAAAGATATTAAAAGAAAAAGGGATAACTTCAAATAAGAAGGATGTTTTTACTCTGCTTCGATTTTATATTCAAGAAAATGAAGAAAACCTAACAAGAGAAAGTATTAAAAAGGAGCCGCAAAAATTTTCTGTTTTATCGGGTACAGAATTTGAAAAGTTATTATATCGTCTTTTTGAAGCGATGGGGTACAAAACAGAATGGATAGGTAGGTCTGGAGATCAGGGTGGAGATTTAATTGCGAATAAAAACGGAGAAAGAACTTTAGTGCAGGCGAAATGTTATCGAGATTGGTCTACGGGAAATGCTGCTGTTCAGCAAGTTGTTGGCGCAATGAGATATTATGATTGTAATAATGCGATGGTGGTTACAACTTCTCATTTTACAAACGAGGCTATTTTATTGGCCAAGGCTAATAAAACAGAGCTTATCTCTAAAGAACGATTACAAGAATTGCTTTTACAGTTTTTGAGCGAAAGTTGGGCTTAAAAATGTTGTTCCTAGGCATGCGGGGATGTATAAAATTGAGAAATAATAGGAAATAAGTGCTGCGAATAAAAAACTTTAATTTAATCACAATTGAGCGCAATAACACCTTAGCGCTATATTAAAACGCATTTGGTTGTTAGGTGAGTACGTTTTTTATTTTTGTGATATAATTATTTCAAATGAGCGAGGAAATTAAAATAAAACTTGAAAAGCTTGAGAATTTGAAGAAGGCGGGAATGGACCTGTATCCTGAGAAAACCGATAGAACGATTTCTAATGCCGAGGCGCTGGAGAAATTTGAAGCCTTAAAAGAATCACAAAAAGAGGTTGTTTTAGCCGGTAGGCTTAAATCTTTTCGTTTGATGGGTGGAGCGGCCTTTGGACACATTGAAGATGGTTCGGCGAAAATGCAGATTTTTTTGCGGAAAGAAAATTTAACAGAAGGGAAATATGAACTTTTCGTGAATAATATTGAGATGGGCGATTTTGTAGAAGCGAAAGGAATTCTTTTTTTGACGAAGAAAGAAGAAAAAACTTTAGAAGTCCGCGATTGGAAAATTCTTTCAAAAAACATCCGCCCGATTCCGACGGAATATTTTGGCTTGAAAGACGAAGAAGAAATTTTACGGAAAAGATATTTGGATTTGGCGCTTAACCCGGACAGCCGCGATTTATTCAAAAAGAAAAACGTTTTTTGGCAGACAATAAGGAATTATTTGGCGGGTGCCGGATTTTTAGAAGTGCAGACTCCGGTGCTTGAGCACATTCCGGGCGGAGCAGATGCCGAACCGTTTATCACTCATCACAACGCTTTAGACCAGGATTTTTACCTCCGCATTTCCTTGGAGCTTTCACTTAAACGGCTTTTAGTGGGAGGATTTGAAAAAGTTTTTGAAATCGGCAGGGTTTTTAGGAACGAGGGAATGGATAGAGAACACCTTCAGGAATTTGAGTATACGGAATTTTATTGGGCGTATTCGGATATGAAAAAGGGAATGGAATTCGTGGAAAAATTTTTTAAGGAAATTGTTTTGAAGGTTGTCGGAAAATACGAAACAGAATACGAAGGAAAAAAAATAAATTGGGATATTGATTTTCCTTGCGTGGATTATTTTGAAGAATTTAAAAAAGAAGCGGGTATTGATTTAAATAAAGAAATTAAAATTTCGGAATTGAAAAAAAAATTGGATGAATTGGGAGTGAAATATGAAAAAAGTTGGGGCAAGGGCAGATTAATAGATGCGATTTATAAAAGAACAGTGCGGCAAAAACTTATTCAACCGTGCTTTTTAACCGGGCACCCAATTGAGATTTCACCACTGGCGAAAGCTGACCCGGAAAATCCGAAAAAAGTTTTACGTTTCCAATTGGTTGCCGGAAAGTCCGAGCTTGGCAACGGGTTCGCGGAACTTAACGACCCGATAGACCAGAAAAACAGGTTTATGGAGCAGATGAAAGCACGCGAAGCCGGGGATAAAGAAGCGCAAATGATGGATGAAGATTTTGTGGAGGCGCTTGAATATGGAATGCCGCCGGCGCTTGGCTTTGGAATGAGCGAAAGATTTTTTGCTTTTATAATGAATAAATCAGTGAGAGAAACGACAATTTTTCCGCCGGTGAGGAATAAATAAAATTTATAATTTCAAACAGCCGCGAGAGCGACTGTTTTTTATTAGTGTAATAAATCTATTGTTTCTATTGGTTGTACTATATATAGTATATTTATGAAAATTCTTGCGATTGAAACAAGCTGCGATGAAACGGCTATCGCCTTGGTAAGTGCTGATGGCGGACTAAAAAGTCCACGTTTTAAAATTTTAGAAAATTTAGTGGCTTCGCAAATAAAAATTCACCGGCCGTTCGGGGGGGTGGTGCCAAACCTCGCTAAGCGCGAACATCAAAAGAATCTACCGATTCTTTTTAAGCAAATACAAAATACTAAATACAAAATACAAAATACTGACCTAATCGCGGTTACGGTTGGACCGGGTTTGGAGCCGGCGCTTTGGACGGGTATCAACTTTGTTGAAGAATTAAGAATTAAGAATGAAGAATTAAGAATTGTTGGGGCGAATCATTTGTCGGGGCATTTATATAGCTTTTTGTTATCACCCGCCTTCGCTAATGCTTCGGCGAGGCAGGCAGAAAATAAACAAGGAAGTATTTTTCCAGCAGTGGCACTGGTTATAAGCGGCGGGCATACGATTCTTTTATTAATGAAAAATTTGGCGCATTATAAAAAACTTGGGGAAACAAGAGACGACGCGGTGGGTGAGTGCTTTGATAAAGTCGCAAGATTACTCAAGCTCCCCTATCCCGGCGGGCCGGAGATTGAAAAACTTGCCAAGCTTGGCAATTCAAAAGCTATAGATTTTCCCAGGCCGATGCTTAACCAAAAAAACTATGACTTCAGTTTTTCGGGGTTGAAAACGTCGGTATTGTATTTTTTTAGAGACAAGGAAAATGCGACATGTAAAAAGGCAGACATCGCGGCGAGTTTTCAGCAAGCGGCATTCGATGTTTTAATTAAAAAAACCCTTCGCGCCGTAGAGGAATTTGGCGCCAAATCTGTTATGATTTCAGGAGGTGTGGCGGCGAATTGTTCGCTTCGAAAAGAATTTCGAAGCGCCTTGAAACATAAAATTTGGAACTTGAAACTCAAGCCGAAATTACTTGTCACGAAATTTCCGACAGACAACGCGGCGATGATTGCGGCGGGAGCGTATATTGATTATTTGAATAAGAAAAAATATAAATTAATCGCTAATGGGAGTTTATCACTTTAGTGAAATATTTAAACACTAAAACACATATAAAATGCTTTCACTTGTCCGACAATTTGATTGGAAATTGAATTTTGCGGTTTTATTTTTAATAGTGGCCGGACTGGCCTCTTTAGCTTCAAGCCAGCCAGATTTGTTTTGGAAGCAGCTCATTTTCGCCATTATTGGGATCCTTGTGGCCACAGCATTTCTCTTTTTTAATTGGCAAGCTTACGCAAATTATCGAGGGGCTATTTTTTGGCTTTATACTATTTCAATTTTACTTTTACTTATTACTGAATTTTTTGCTCCTTCAATAAGGGGTACAAAAGGTTGGTTGGTTTTTGGAGATATTCATTTTCAAGTTTCGGAGTTCGCCAAGTTGGCGCTTATATTGGTGTTCGCGAAATTTTTTAGTCGGAAAAACATCGGCATCGCTAAATTTTCAAATTTACTCGGTTCGTTTTTGTATTTTTGTGTGCCGGCAGGATTAGTAGCTCTTCAGCCGGATTTCGGTTCGGCTTTGGTGCTCTTTTGTATTTGGTTCGGCTTTCTCTTGGTAAGTGGGATAAAATATAAACATTTAATAATCGCCGTGATAATTTTTTCTATCTTAGGAGGAGTAGTTTGGAATGCGGTTTTGGAAGGTTATCAAAAAGATAGAGTTATGGGTTTTATTTTCCCCGATAGAGATCCATTGGGTGTAAATTATAATGTTATTCAGGCGAAAATCGCTATTGGTTCGGCTGGACTTTTCGGCAAGGGATTTGGTCAGGGAAGTCAGGTACAACTTGGATTTTTACCTGAGGCATCGACAGATTTTATTTTTTCAGCCTTTATTGAAGAATGGGGGACACTTGCGGGATTTTTCCTGATTTTAGTTTTTACGTTTTTGATTTTTAGGATTATTAGAATAGGATTGGATGCGGATAATAATTTTGGGCGATTTATTTGCTTGGGAACGGTGATTTTATTTGTGGTGCAATTTATTTTTAATATTGGTTCAAATTTAGGGCTGACTCCGGTTATAGGAGTCACGTTCCCATTTTTAAGTTATGGAGGTTCGAGTCTATTGACGAATTTAATTTTCATGGGTATAATCCAGTCAGTTTTTATGCGCCGTTCCATTTAATTTAAATGAACAAAAATAAATTAATACCCTCGGCTTTTTTTATTTTAGCGGCTTTGGTAATCGGATGGGGACTTTTTCACGAAAAAGAATCTATAGATTTTTTAAAACTTAAAGAAGTAGAAATTAACAAGGGAATGAGTTTTGGTGAGGTTTCAAGTGAATTAAAGACGATAGGAGTTATTTCATCAGAAGTGATTTTTAAAATTTATGGTGCACTAAGTGGAGCTTTTAGAGATATAAAGCCGGGAAGATATTTTGTCCCAGAAAGTATTAGTATTTCAAAATTGATAAAAGTTTTAGTTGAAGGGCCGGAAGAAATTAAAATAATTATTCCTCCGGGGCTGACGCTTATAGAGATAAACGATAAATTAAGTGTGGCAGGAGTAATTAAACCGGGTGAATTGATAAATTTTAACATTGATAATTTAAGAGAGGAATACCCATGGTTGCCAGCTTGGAGAAAAAGCGTTATTGCCGGGCCGCTGGAAGGATTTTTAATGCCCGATACTTATAATTTTTTTGCAGGCGCAGATATTGAATCAACAGTAAGAATATTCCTTGATAATTTTTACAAAAAGGCGGGGGGTATAGGGGGCTTGCTTTTTTTTGCGGAACAAGGTAGTGTTTTGAAAATAATCAATTTGGCTTCAATCTTGGAAAAAGAAGTGCCGGATAGTTCCGAGCGGCGTTTGGTTGCGGGTATTTTAGAAAAGAGATTATCAGTAGGAATGCCATTACAGGTTGATGCCGTTTTGGTTTATGAAAATTGCGATGGAAGATTTTTAAATTGTCCATCGCTTAATAAAAATAATTTCAAAGAAGATTCGGCATACAATGTTTATACAAGACAAGGATTGCCGCCCGGACCGATTTCGAATCCATCAATTGACGCAATTGAAGCCGCCCTAACTCCGATAAAATCAGATTATTGGTATTATCTTTCTGACCCAAAAACAAAACAAACTATTTTTAGCAAAACATTAGACGAGCATAATGAAAATAGGGCAAAATATTTAAATTTGTGATTAATTTTGTTCCCGTATTTAAGGCTTAGTGTAAAACGGGGAATTTTATTTTTATGAAAATGCCGACCAAAATTTTTTCATCGCATCCGGCTCCATTTTTTGAGCAGCAATTCCTAGCGGAAATTCAAATCGCTTCATGGAATTGGTTCGTGAAAAAGGGGCTGAAAGAGCTTTTTGATGAAATTTCGCCAATACGCGATTATTCCGGAAAAGAACTTGAGCTTTATTTTTCTAATTACTTTTTTGACGAACCGAAATATGACGAAGAAACCGCGCAATATAAGGGCCTTTCTTATGAGGCTGCTTTAAGAGCGAAAGTAAAACTTGTGAACAAACATGACAAGTCGGACACCAGGGAACAAGAGGTTTATCTTGGTGATTTTCCTGTGATGACTAAGCGCGGAACCTTTATAATTAATGGAGTAGAAAGAGTTGTAGTTTCGCAACTTATTCGTTCTTCCGGGGTTTTCTTTACGGCTGATGTTTTTAAAAATAAGAAACTTTTTGGCGGAAAAATAATTCCAAATCGTGGAGCGTGGCTTGAATTTAACACGGAGTCCGATGGATTTATTAGTGTAAAAATAGACCGGCACCGCAAAGCGCCGGTTACCGCGCTTTTTAAGATTTTCGGCATGGAGAATAACGAGCAGATATTAAAAGAATTTGCCGATGTTTCAGATGAGTTTAACTCAATAGAAGCGACGTTAAAAAAAGATGTTTCTAAAACCTCTTTAGAAGCTTATAGCGAAATTTATAAACGGCTTAGGCCAGGTGATTTAGCGACCGCCGAAAACGCCAAAAGTTTAATAGACGCTATGTTTGAAAGACTTGATCGTTATAGTCTTTCGCCTGTTGGCCGATTCAAAATAAATCAAAGACTTGGACTAAAAAATAAAGATTCACAACTTCTTAACTTAGAAGATTTAATTTTAATGGTTAAGGAAATTATTCGACTTAATAATACGCCTTCTGCAGAAGCAGATGATATAGACCATTTGGGAAATCGTAGAATTAGGGCGGTGGGAGAGCTTTTACAAAGCAGGCTTTATGTCGGTTTTGCAAGGCTTCGCAGAATAATTCAAGATAGAATGTCTACGCTTGAAGAGGAAAATTTGACTCCGCTCCAGCTTATAAATGCCAGACCATTGGTGGCGGTAGTGAAAGAATTCTTCTCTTCTTCTCAGCTTTCGCAATTTATGGATCAGGTTAATCCTCTTGCCGAACTTGAACATAAACGCCGACTTTCCGCTATGGGTCCAGGGGGTTTAACTAGAGAACGCGCGGGTTTTGAAGTTCGCGATGTTCATAGCTCTTATTATGGAAGAATTTGCCCAATTGAAACTCCAGAGGGTCAAAACATCGGTCTTATCAGCCATTTGGCAAACTATTCTCGTTTGAATGAGTATGGATTTTTGGAAACTCCTTATTTCCCTGTTAAGAATGGGAAAATTGGAGCGGATGTGGTTTGGATGAATGCCTTGGATGAAGAAAAATATAAAATTGCGCAGGGGAGTACAAGATTGGATAATAATGGAAAAATAGCTGATGAAATAGTTAATATTAGATTAAATAATCAGCCGACTGTGGTTAAAAAAGAAGAGGTTGAATATATAGATGTTTCATATAATCAAATTATGGCCGTTGCTCCGTCGCTTATTCCTTTTTTAGAACATGATGACGCGAATAGAGCGTTAATGGGTTCGAATATGCAGAGACAAGCGGTTCCTCCAATAAGGCCGCAGGCACCTTTAGTTTCAACAGGGATAGAAGAAAAAGCCGCGTTTGATTCAGGCAGATTAATTATTGCTGAGGCTGATGGAATTGTTGTGGAAGTTGATGGTAGAGGAATCACAATTGAAGAAAATAACGGTAAAAAGAAAAATTATATAGTTCATAAATTCCAGCGTTCAAATTATTACACTTCAATTTCAGAAAGACCGTTGGTAAAAAAAGGCGCAAAAGTAAAGAAAGGGGATGTCTTGGCGGATTGTTCTTCTTCGGAAGACGGTGTTTTAGCTTTAGGACAAAATCTTTTAGTGGCCTTTACTCCATGGGAAGGAGCAAACTTTGAAGACGCTATAATTCTTTCAGAGCGTGTAAGAGGAAATGATATTTTTAGTTCAATATATATAGAAGATTTTTATTGCGATATTCGTGATACTAAACTTGGACCGGAATTAACGACTCCAGATATTCCGAATGTGCCGGAAGATAGGCTTAAAAATTTGGATGAAGAAGGAATAATTAGAATCGGCGCCGAAGTTAGAGCCGGTGATATTTTAGTTGGAAAAATTTCTCCTAAAGGAGAGGTGGAGATGACATCAGAAGAAAAACTTTTGCGTGCGGTTTTTGGCGAAAAAGTTGCTGATGTGCGCGATACTTCTTTGGTTTTGCCACACGGAAAATCAGGGAGAATTGTCGGGATAAAAATATTCTTAAGAGATCATGGCGATAAACTTGAACCGGGCGTAATCAAAAGAATTCAAGTTGATATTGCTCAATTAAGAAAAGTGCGCGCCGGAGACAAACTTGCCGGACGCCATGGAAACAAAGGTGTTATTTCACAAGTTCGGCCGGTTGAAGATATGCCGTATCTTGAAGACGGTACTCCGGTAGATATTATATTAAATCCACTTGGTATTGCTTCCCGTATGAATTTGGGACAGGTTCTGGAAACGCATTTGGGTATGGCTGCTAAAAAACTTGGTTATCGCGCAATTACTCCGGTTTTTGTCGGCGCCACAGAAAAGCAGATAAAGGAGGAGCTTAAGAAGGCGAATTTGCCGGAAACCGGTAAGATGATTGCTTACGATGGTAGAACAGGAAAGCCGTTCCCTTGTCCAATTACTGTGGGTTATATATATATGTTGAAACTTAATCATTTAGTTGAAGATAAAATCCATATGCGCTCTACCGGACCGTACTCACTTATTACTCAACAGCCACTTGGCGGAAAGGCTCAATTTGGAGGCCAGCGTTTTGGAGAAATGGAAGTGTGGGCTCTTGAAGGTTATGGCGCAGCACATACGCTTCAGGAAATGCTTACGATAAAATCAGATGATATTTTTGGCCGTGGCGCAGCATTTGAATCAATTATTCGTGGAGAAAAAATTAAAAATCCCAGCACACCTTCAGCATTCAATGTCTTGGTTAGTGAAATAAAAGCTTTGGGGCTTGGAGTAGAAACGATTATGGGAGAAGAAAAGCCGCGAAGATTAATTAAAGAAGAAGATAAAGAATAATAAAAAAATGTTAGAAATAAATGCTTTAAAAATAAAAATAGCGTCGCCCGAAGAAATTCTTTCATGGTCTCATGGAGAGGTTTTAAAAGCGGAAACAATCAATTATCGGAGCCAGCGCCCTGAAAAAGACGGACTTTTTTCCGAGCGGATTTTTGGTCCGACAAAAGATTACGAATGTTATTGTGGAAAATACAAAAGAGTTCGTTATAAAGACATTGTTTGTGATCGTTGTGGCGTGGAAGTAACTCGCTCCTCTGTTCGTCGTGAAAGGATGGGGCATATTAAATTAGCGACTCCAGTGGCGCATATTTGGTTTTTAAGAACAATTCCTTCAAAAATAGGATTGTTTTTGAATTCACCTCTTCAAAAGTTGGAAAAAGTTATTTATTACGCCGCATATATTGTTACCAAGGTAAATGAAGAGAATAAAAAATTAGCGTTAGAAGAACTTGAACGCGAACTTCGTTCAAAAAAGAAAAACTCTTCGTCAAAAGATAATAAAAGTGATCTTGAAAGTGCGGCTTCCGATGTTAGAGATATCATTCTTTCACTTAAACCCGGAAAAATTTTAACTGAAAACGAATATTTTAGTCTGGCAAAAAGATTTGGCAGTGTTTTTGAGGCAGGTAGTGGAGCTGAAGCAGTTAAAAAGATATTAGAAGGCATTGATTTGAAAAAAGAGGCAGCAAAAATAGAGAAAGAGCTTGCAGATATAAAAGACATTAGCCGTGAACGCTATTTGCTTTATAGGCTTAAGTTGATGAAGTCTTTTATAAAAAATAAAAATAGGCCTGAATGGATGGTTATGACTGTTTTGCCGATTTTGCCGCCGGATTTACGGCCGATGGTTGCCTTGGATGGAGGTAGATTTGCCACATCCGATCTTAATGATTTATATCGCCGAGTTATAAACCGTAATAATCGCTTAAAAAAATTAATAGAGCTGAAGGCGCCGGAAATTATCGTCACTAATGAAAAAAGGATGTTACAGGAATCAATAGATGCCCTAATAGACAATACCGCCAGATTTGGTAATCAGCCGCAACTTTCAAGCCAGCGCCGGCCATTACGTTCTCTTGCGGACATGCTTAAGGGAAAACAGGGCAGATTCCGCCAAAACCTACTTGGAAAACGCGTTGATTATTCCGGACGTTCGGTTATCGCCGTCGGTCCTGATTTAAAACTTAATGAATGCGGTTTGCCTAAAAAAATGGCATTGGAAATTTTTAAACCCTTTGTCATTAATAAAATAATTGAGCGAGGTATGGCCCATAATATCAGAAATGCCAACCATTTAATAGAAGCTGCTACGCCGGAAATCTGGGAAATTTTAGAAGAAGTTATTGCCGGTAAGAAAGTGCTTTTAAACCGCGCGCCGACACTTCACAGGCTTGGCATTCAAGCGTTTAAACCGATATTAATAGAAGATTTATGTATAAGAATCCCGCCGATGGTTTGTACTGCCTTTAATGCCGACTTTGACGGAGACCAAATGGCTGTTCATTTGCCTTTAACAGAAGAAGCCCAAAAAGAAGCGAGCGAATTAATGCTCGCCTCGGGAAATATTTTAAAGCCGGCAACCGGTGAGCCGGTTATTACCCCCTCGCAGGATATTGTTTTGGGTTGTTATTATTTAACTAAAATTGTCGAAGAAGATAGCGTAAAAGAAGGAGAAGAAAAAGTTTTTGTTGATATTGATGAGGCGATGATGGCTTATGAATTTGGCTACATTAAAATAAATGAATATATTAGAGTAGGCAGAATTATTGGAGAAGAAAAATTAGTAAGAACCAGTGTTGGCAGGCTTATTTTTAATTCCATTTTACCGAAAGGTTTTAACTTTGTTAATAAAGTAATGGCAAAGAAAGAGCTTCAGAAGTTCATAATGGAATTAATAGAGAAGTATAAGCTTAATAAAGTTTGGGAGATTTTAGATGAAATAAAAAAACTTGGATTTTATTGGGCAACTATTTCCGGTATCAGTTGGGGAATGGATGATTTAAGTGTCCCGCCGGAAAAAAAGAAATTATTTGAGGAAGCAGAGAAAGAAATAGTTAAAATAAAAGAACAATATGGAGACGGCCTTTTGACCGCTTCGGAGTCAAGAATAAAAACAATTGAAATTTGGGAAAAAACAATTATTGCGGTTGGTAAGCAAGTTGCCGCCTCTTTTAATAAGCGAAGCCCGGTTTTTTCAATTATTGAATCTGGCGCAAGAGGAAGTTGGTCGCAACCGATTCAGATGGCGGGTATGAAAGGATTAGTTGCGAATCCAAAAGGAGAAACAATAGAATTGCCGATTAAAGCGTCTTATAAAGAAGGGTTAAGCGTTTTAGAGTTTTTTATTAATACCCATGGCGCTAGAAAAGGATTGATTGATACTGCTTTAAAAACTGCTTCTGCCGGATATCTGACAAGGCGCTTGGTTGATGTTTCGCAAGACTTGGTTATCAGAGAAAGAGATTGTAGAACAAAAGAATCAATAGAAGTTTTGAGAGTTGACGGCGATGCTTTTGGATATAATTTTGGCCAAAGGCTCATTAGCCGTACTACTGCGGATGATATTAAAGATGGGAAGAAAATAATAGTGAAAGCCGGGGAAATAATTGATCGTGAAAATGCGGAGATTATTAGTAAATCGGAAATTAAATCCATTAGGTTGCGTTCACCAATAACATGTAAGACTCTTTATGGCATTTGTTCTAAATGTTACGGCTCTGACCTTGGAAAAAACAAGCCGGTAAAAATAGGCGAGGCGGTTGGAGTTATCGCTGCACAATCAATTGGAGAGCCTGGTACTCAGCTTACATTGAGAACTTTCCACACAGGAGGAACTGCCGGTATTGATATTACACATGGTTTGCCGAGGGTTCAGGAACTTTTTGAAGTTAGAATTCCAAAAGGAAAGGCTCCTTTAGCTGAAGCTGATGGAATGATAGAGGAGATAGAAGAAAAAGAAAATTTGAAAATAATAAAATTGAAAATCTTAAAGCCGGGCAAGACGACTAAAGGCGCAAAAAAAGCTAAAGAAAAAATAGTAGAATATATCATCCCGCGCGCCAACACTCTTTTTATAGAAACAGGTCAAACAGTTGAAAAAGGATACCAGCTTTGCGAAGGCTCAATAGAATTAAAAGAACTTTTCAATTTGAAGGGGCGCGAGGCGGTTGAAAGGTATGTTATAAATGAAGTTCAAAAGATTTACGTTTCCGAAGGAACAAATATAAGCGATAAACACATTGAAATTATTATCAAAAAAATGTTTTCTCGCGTTATGATAAAAAGCCTAGGAGCCACAGATTTTGTAATGGGCGAAATAGTGGAAAAGTCGAAATTTCTTGAAGCTAATCGTGAGGTTAAGCGCAAAGGAAAAGAATTGGCGCGCGCAAAACAACTCTTAACAGGTATAACAAAAACCGCTCTTTCAACAGAGAGTTTCTTATCTTCCGCCTCGTTCCAAGAAACTGCGAGGGTTTTAGTGCTTGCTGCTTCAGAAGGAAGAATAGATAATTTGAGAGGATTGAAGGAAAATGTTATTATTGGTCGATTGATTCCGGCGGGCACAGGGTTTAGAGATGATTTGACTAATAGTCATGAAAAAGATTAATATAAGGTGAATATAAATTATGTCTGAAGAAATAAAAAATTACGAAATAGGCTTTTTGTTGAAATCTGAAGAGGACCGTAAGATTATTTTTAGCGTTATTGAAAGCGCGGGGTTTAATCTTTTAAATGAAGGATTGATATCAAATGTTAAACTTGCCTATCCAATAAAGAAGCAAAATTTTGCCCAATTTGGCTATGTTTATTTTTCAGCAGAACCAGACAAAATAGAGGAATTTAAGAAAGATTTAAGTATGGCACCGGCTGTTTTGAGATTTACGGTTTTCGCCGATCCTGTCATTAAAATAAAAGAAGACGAAGCGCGTGCCGAAAAAAAATATTTCGAAAGCGAAAAACATGTGAATATTCAAGAGGCGCAGCCGGTAAAAGAAAGAAGACAAACTGTAAAATCACAAAAAGTTGAAACTTTAACCAATGAGGATTTAGAGAGAAAATTAGAAGAAATATTGAAATAAAGATATGGATTTAAATAAAGTTTTTGTTCTTGGTAGATTAACAGCGGACCCGCAATTAAGGTCTACACCAACAGGACAGCAAGTTACAAGTTTTGGCGTGGCTACAAATAGGGTTTGGAATGATAAAAGTGGAATTAAGCAGCAGGAAGTAGAGTTTCACAATATTGTGCTTTGGGGCAGGCAGGCGGAAATAGTTACTCAATTTTTAACTAAGGGGAGTATGATATTAATAGAAGGTAGATTAAGAACAAGAACTTGGCAAAACCAGCAAGGGCAAACAATGAGAACAACTGAGATTATTGGAGAAAGAATTCAGTTAGGGCCAAGACCAATGGGGCAAGGCCAGCCAAAAGATTCTTCAGGTTCGGCAAAAGAAGGTTTTTCTTCGCCGAAAAACGATTTGCCCGAAATAAATATAGATGAAGAAGAAATAACAGCGGAAGATCTTCCATTTTAAAAAATATGCAATGTTTTTTCTGTTCGCAAAATTCAAAAACGATAGATTATAAAGAAGTTGAAATACTTAAAAGGCTTGTTTCTTCGCAGGGTAAAATTATTGACCCTCGGTATACTGGCGCTTGCGCCAAGCACCAAAGGATGATAAGTAACGCTATAAAAAGAGCGAGAATAATGGGATTGTTGCCGTTTGTTAAGCGGTAAAAATTACAAAAAATAAAACTTTTGATAAAAAACGGGGTTGCAAATACAATAAGCTTTGCAATTCCGTTTTTTTATCTTTTATAGTATAATTTGTTTATGAAAAAAGACGTTGATAAAAATAAGACTCAAGATAATGTCGGTGATATAGATAAATTTGTGGAGTCCATAAATGAAAAATTTGGCGAAGGTACAATGATGAGGCTGGGCGAGATAAAGAAGGTTAATGTGGCTTCTATCTCAACAGGCTCTTTTTCTTTAGATTTAGCGCTGGGAGTCGGCGGTTTGCCAAAAGGTAGGATAGTGGAGATTTTTGGACCGGAATCAAGCGGTAAGAGCACTATGGCGCTTCATGTAATAGCTGAAACTCAAAAGAAGGGTGATAAAGCTGCTTATATTGATGCCGAGCACGCCATGGATCCGGATTATGCTAAAAAGCTTGGCGTTAAACTAGACGAACTTTTGATTTCCCAGCCAGATAGCGGTGAAGACGCTTTAAATATTTTAGAAGCGCTTGTGCGTTCCGGAAAAATAGATGTTGTTGTTATTGATTCTGTGGCGGCTTTAACTCCTCGGGCGGAAATAGAAGGTGAAATGGGAGCGCAATTTATTGGTCTTCAAGCAAGAATGATGGGTCAGGCATTAAGAAAAATTACGGCGTTGGCTGCCAAAGGAAATGTTTTAATTATTTTTATAAATCAGTTGCGCGATAAAATTGGAATGATGGGCTATGGCGAACCGACAACTACCCCGGGCGGTAGAGCATTAAAATTTTTCGCTTCAGTAAGAATTGATTTAAGGCGTATTGCTCAAATTAAAAAAGGAGAAGAGGCGGTTGGTAATCGTACTCGCGCCAAAGTCGCCAAAAACAAAGCGGCAGCGCCGTTTAAAATCGCGGAATTCGACATAATATATGGTGAAGGAATTTCTTATGAGGGCGACATACTCGCTGTAGCGATTAAAAATGGAATTGTTAAAAAAGCCGGAAATACTTACAGTTTTGAAAACGAAAAGATTGGAGTTGGCATGGAAGCCAGTCGCGAAAAACTCAAAGAAGACAAAAAACTTTTAAATGAAATAAAGAAAAAAACACTGGAAGTTCTTGATGTTAAATAAATGACTGCTTTTATTTATATAATAAATAGGGTTTTCTACCGGTTCGTTGATTTTTGGCAGCATTGGTATATTGGCAGTTTTAAAATAGCAAATCATATTCTTTTATCTTTATTGGAAAGATTAGATAGGAGAATAGCGTTAAAAATAACCTTTAAAAATTTTTTTCAGCCATTATATCAAGATAGAAGTTTTATAGGTTATGTTTTAGGATTTATTTTTAGGACAATTCGCCTATTTTTCGGCGGAATTTTTTATTTATTTGTTGTTATTTTAGTACTGACGGCTTATCTTTTTTGGCTGGTAATTCCACTTTTAATTATTTTTGAAATTATTAAGGGTATAAATTCTAAGCTTTAAGTTTTATGGAAAACATATATTTTGACGAGCCGCGTTTGAAAATGACCATGTTTGGGAGAACGGCGATTCGTTTTGCCTCTTATTGTTTTTATGCGATTTTTTCAGTTGCAGCCTTTATATTTTTAATGTCTGATGTAGATTTTTTGTTTTGGGTTGGAGTTTTTAGTACATTATTTCTTTTTTACAGAATTATCCATCTTAAACAAGCCGATGCCGAGCTTTTTAGTATTAAAAATAAAATTTCTCCAGAAGAAAAAATAAATATCAGAAAATATTTTTCTCCAACAAGTATTTCGGTTTTAGAGCGAGCACTGGGAAAATCATTGGCTTCAAAAATAAATTTTTTCCTTTGCCTGACTGATTTTTTAGCTAAAACAAAAGAGATAGAAAACGGACTTGAAAGAATGAGTATCTCTTTATCTGAATTTCGCGGTAAAATAAATAATTTAAAAAATAATTCTAAAGAAAAAGAATCATTTTATAAACAGGAAATAATTTCTAAAATTGAAAATTTAGCCAAAATTTCTTTTGAGATTGCGCTTGCGAATAACGAAAAATTTGTTGAACCAAGAAATATTTTTTCAGCATTGAGTTTGATTAAAGAAGAAAAAATATCGCAGTTGTTAAATTATTTTTCAATAGACCCGAAAGACGTAGAAAATGCGCTTATTTTTAGCCGTTTTAAAAATAAGTTTAGGTGGCTTAAAAAACTTCCGGCTTCTTTGGGTGGATTTGCGAATAAGCCATATAAAATACGCCATCGTTTTATGAATAGGGCGTGGACTGCCAGGCCGACGCCGACACTAGATAAGTACGGCACGGATTTTACTGATTTGGCACGCGAAGAAAGAATAGGCTTTTTAATTGGGCATCAAAATGAATATGACCATATGACAGATGTTTTGTCGCGTCAGAACAAGTCAAATGTTCTTTTAGTGGGAGAACCAGGCAGCGGAAAAGAAACAATAGTTTGTCATTTGGCGTATGAATTAGTGAAAGATAAGACTCAACAAAAACTTTTCGATAAAAGATTAGTATCTTTATCTTTTGGCAGTTTAATTTCGGGCGCCGCAGATGCCGAAATTGCTTTACGTATCAGTAAAATAATTGAAGAAATAGTTTTAGCGGGGAATATTATACTTTACATTTCTGATGTTCACAATCTTTATAAAACTTCCGGCCAACAATCTATGAGTGCGGCAGATATATTAATACCGGCGATTACAGGAGACGCCTTCCCGGTAATAGCAGCTACTTATCCGAAAGAATATAAAGAATATATTGAATCAAAAAGTGATTTTGTCAGCGCGTTTGAAATGATAAGGGTAGATGAAATTAGTGAAGACGAAGCTATAAAGCTTTTAACGTACGATGCCATTATTTTAGAAAATCAGATGGGGGTTATTATATGTTTTGAAGCTATAAAGCAGGCGGTTTTTTTGGCGCATAAATATTTCCGCCAAAAATTATTGCCCTCAAGCGCGGAAGATTTACTTAAAGAAGCATTAGCGGATGCTAGCCAAAAAGGGAGTAGGATTTTATCAGGAAATGACGTTATCGCTATTGCTGAAAGAAAAACAAATATACCCATTCATAAAACAACAAAAGAAGAAGCAAATAAGCTTTTAAATTTAGAAAATATAATCCATCAAAAATTAATAGATCAAGAAGAAGCGGTTAAATCGGTTAGCAGGGTTTTGCGTGAGTATCGGAGCGGACTTTCACGAAGGGGCGGGCCTATCGCGGTTTTTCTTTTTGTCGGTCCGACCGGCGTGGGCAAAACCGAACTTTCTAAAATTTTAACCAAAATTCAATTCGGTTCGGAGAATATGATGATCCGTTTTGACATGTCGGAATATCAAAACAAACAAAGCATTGCCAGATTTATTGGTTCGCCTGATGGTAAAATTGCCGGCGCTTTAACCGAAGCGGTAATTCAAAAACCATATTGCTTAATTTTACTTGATGAATTTGAAAAAGCCCATCCGGATATTTTAAACTTATTTTTACAGTTG
Source organism: uncultured Candidatus Saccharibacteria bacterium (assembly GCA_964428615.1). Taxonomy (GTDB): domain Bacteria; phylum Patescibacteriota; class Minisyncoccia; order UBA6257; family UBA9933; genus QYPD01. The sequence goes on from CAYRXZ010000002.1 coordinate 32,348, forward strand.
TTTGACGAAGGCAGATTAACGGATAATTTAGGCAGAACGGTTGATTTTACAAATACAATTATTATTACTACATCAAATGCCCATTCCGATTTTATAAAATCACACATTGAAGCACACACTTCATTTGGGATTATTACAGGAGAGCTTAAGAAAAAACTTACAGATTATTTTAAGCCAGAATTACTTAATCGTTTTTCCGACATCATTGTTTTTAAAACGCTTTCAATTTCCGATATTGAGGCGATAGCCGGTTTTCAACTTGCTGATGTGGCAAGAACGGTAGAAGAATCCCATGGAATAAGTTTGGTTTTTGACGAAGCGGTAGTTAAAAAAATTGCCGAATTGGGGTTTGACCCGGTATTCGGCGCCAGGCCGTTACGGGGAGTAATCTCGGAGAAAATTCGCAGTGTTTTAGCGGAAAAAATTTTGCGGGGCGAAATAGAAAAAGGGAATAACTTGTATGTTTCATTAGATAGTCGAGAAAACCTTGATTTTATATCAAAATAAATTAATATTTAAAAATGAAAATAAAAATAGATATAAATATTAAAATAAACAAGGTAATAAAACATTTGGTTGTTTCGGACCTTCTTTTTTTGGGAAGTTGGGGAATGATTTCTCCGATTTTTCCCATTTTTATTATTTCAAAAATTGAAGGCGCAAGCGTGATTATTGTGGGAGTTGTTGCCGCGCTATATTGGTTGGTAAAATCACTTTTTCAATTACCAGTATCAAAATATCTTGATAAAGAAAAAGGAGAAAGGGATGACTTTTATGCTCTTGTTACAGCAGTAGCTTTAGCAGCGGTGGCTTCTTTTAGTTTTGCTATGACTAAAAGTTTATGGCAATTATTTTTGACGCAATTTTTGTACGCTTTAGCCATGGGATTGTATATTCCTGCATGGACGTCAATTTTTTCAAGGCATTTAGACAAAGATAGAATCTCATTTAATTGGTCTTTGGATAGTACTGCTGTTGGACTGACTTCATTTGTCGCCGCGATTTCAAGTGGATTTTTAGTAAGTTGGCTTGGATTTTCTTTTGTATTTTTTGCCGTAGGTACATTGTCCCTTTTAAGTGCTCTTCTTATCTTTTTCACTCCAAGCCTAATTGTTCCTCCAAAAGCCACTACTGGTGCTGAAGAGAAATTGTCTTTGGAAATGAGAGATCATACTCCAGCGGGATTAGGTAAATAAAATTTTATTATGGCCAATCAAGAGATTGCTAAGATTTTTTATAAAATCGCCCTTTATTTTGAAATGGATGATGTGCCTTTTAAGCCGCAGGCGTATGAAAAAGCGGCAATAAATTTGGAAATTCTTTCTGGGGACGTAGTAGATATTTATAAAAAAGGTGGGCAAGAGGCGTTAAAAGAAATTCCTGGAGTCGGGAAAAATATTGCAGATAAAATTATTGAATATATCAAAACAGGAAAAATAAAAGAATATCAATCGTTGAAGAAAAAAATACCCGTTGATATCGAAGAACTTATTTCGGTTGAGGGAATTGGACCGAAAGGTGTTAAGTATTTATATAAAACTCTTAAAATAAAAAATCTTAAGGATTTGGAGCAGGCGGCAAAAACCGGAAAGATTAAAAATTTGCCGAACTTTGGCGAGAAAAAAGAGCAAAATATTTTAGAAGGCATTGAATTTTTAAAACGCAGCAAGGGCAGATTTTTACTTGGCGAAATTTTACCAAGAGTTCAAGAAATTATTTTAAGGCTCAAAGAGTTAAAGGAAGTTAAGCAAATTTCTGAGGCTGGTTCTGTTCGTCGCAGAAAAGAGACAATCGGCGATGTTGATATTTTAATAACATCGCCAAATCCCAAAAAAGTTATTGATTATTTTGTGGCGATGCCGGGTGTGGTTAAAATTTGGGGTAAAGGTCTGACAAAAGCTTCGGTAAAACTAAAAGATGGCTTTGATGTTGATTTGCGAGTTTTGCCTGACAGTCAATTCGGTTCGGCGCTGCAATATTTCACAGGTTCAAAAGAGCATAATATTGTTTTAAGGAAAATTGCCATTGATAATGGCTTAAAATTAAGCGAATATGGGCTTTTTAGAGGTTCTAAGATGGTTGCCGGTAAAACAGAAAAAGAAATCTATAAGACTTTAAAGATGGACTATATTGAGCCGGAATTAAGAGAAAATACCGGCGAAATTGATTTTGCCCTGAAAAAGAATTTACCCAAAATTATTAACTATAGTGACATAATGGGCGATTTACACATTCATTCAAAGTGGGGCGACTCTAAGCGCGAGGGTAAGAATTCAATTAAAGAATTAGCGGAATTGGCGATAAAAATGGGTTATCAATATATTGGCATTGCCGACCATACAAAATTTTTACGAATTGAAAACGGTTTAAATGAAAAGCAATTAATTGAACGCAATAAAGAAATTGATAAGCTAAATACAGAATACAAGGTACAAAATACTAAATTTAAAATATTTAAGGGTTGCGAGACGAATATTATGGCTGACGGTTCGATTGATATCGAAGATAAAGTTTTGGCGCAAATGGATTTTGTTATTGCTGGAATTCATTCGCAGATGAAAATGCCAAAAGTACAAATGACTGAAAGAATAATTAATGCTATGAAAAATCCGAATATCGATATTATTTCTCATCCAACTGGCAGAATTTTAAAGAAAAGAGATGAATATGAGGTTGATTTCGAAAAACTTTTAAAAGTGGCTGAAGAGACAAGAACAATTTTAGAAATAAATGCCTCACCAATAAGACTTGATTTAAACGACATTCGTATAAAAAAAGCGAAACAAGTCGGAGTGAAAATGATTATAAACACGGATGCTCATAAAAAAGAGCAATTGCGGTTTATGGAATATGGAGTTTCGCAGGCGCGTCGCGGCTGGACGGAAAAGAAGGATATAATAAATGCTTGGCCCGTGGAGAAACTTTTAAAGATGATGAAAAAATAACGAAGAAATTATATTTTCTTCGCTATTTTTTCAAAAACGTCCGGTTCGTTTTGGGCCAGTTCGGCCAATATTTTTCTGTTAAGTTTAATATTCGCTTTTTTCAGGCCGGCTATGAATTTACTATAAGAGATATCTTGGGTTCTTGAAGCGGCATTAATTTGCACTTGCCAAAGTTGGCGGTAATTTCGTTTTTTTTCCTTTCTGCCCTGGAAAGCATGCGTCCAAGCGTGAAGCAGTGCTTCTTTAGCCGCTCTTTCCTTAGATTTTCTCCCCCATTTAAACCCTTTGGTATATTTAAGAATTTTTGTTCTCTTTTTATTTGCGGTTGTGCCGCGTTTAACTCTGGTCATAGCTTAATGATATTTTTTTATTATTTTATTTCCATCGCTCATTTCCCGGTAACGTTTTTTTCTGTTTTTCTGGACAGTTCTCTTTTTCGCCAGATTGTGCCCTTGACCCATTGTCCTTTTCAGGATTTTTCCGGTTTTTGTAATTTTTATTCTTTTTCTAACGCTATGTTTTAAATTCATTTTTTTGCTATTTGCATCGTCATTCCTCGGCCTCCGAATTTCGGCTCGGAAATAACTTTGTATTCAATGGTTATTATTTTTAAAAATTCATTCAATTTTTGCTTAGCCCAGTCTTTATTAGCTTTTTCTCTGCCCTTTAGCTGAAACATAATCTCCACGTTATTGCCTTTTGTGAGAAATTTTTCGACTAGCCGCGCTTTTATATCCAAATCGTTTTTTGCCGCTCGCGGGCTAACTCTAATTCCTTTTAATTCTCCGATTTTCTGCGAAGATTTTTGTTTTTTTAACTCTTTTTCTTTTTGAAATCGGAATTTATCAAAATCAATCATTTTCGCCACCGGTGGTTTGGCCATTGGAACTGTTTCTATTAAATCAAGTTCGCTTTCTTGCGCCAATTTAAACGCCGCTTCGCGCGACATTATACCGATGCTTTCTCCCTTTTCGTTTACAACCCTAAGCTCGGGAGCTGTTATTTGATTGTTAACTCTGTAATTTATTTGCAAATTATTAATTTATTAATTGGTGGTGGAGATGGGGGTATTGAAACCCCGTCCAAATGCTTTTCTAAAAAACTTCTACAAGCTTAGTCCCGATAGTTTGAAGAATTAAGAGATATAATCGGGACGAAAAACTCTTAACTCTTTTGCCTAATGGTCTCCCGGTTTTTGGCGGAAACCGGAACGAGCTCAAGTTATAACACCCTTGCCGCTAATATGAGCAATTAGCGAAGGATGCCGCATTTACGCAAAAGCGAATGCGGGAGCAACATTTCTGTTGGCAGTTATATATTTTTTGATTGGTTTAACGAGTCAATCGGCTCGGCTGCTGTTTTTTTGAAATGAACATTTGTCGAAGCCTGGCATCCCCAGTTGCTTTAGAGATGGCTCGCCATCTCTCTGTCGGCCTCTCTTTTTTTGAGAAGCTCTCTTTTATCCGCTTTTTTGCGACTTTTTGCTAATCCGATTTCAATTTTTATCAGATTTAACTTGCCTTTAGTATAGACTTTGAGAGGCAGTAAAGTCAAGCCTTTTTCTTGTGTTTTACCTATTAATTCTTTTATTTCATTACTTTTTAAAAGTAATCTGCGCGTGCGTTTTGAATTATAATCTTCCGGCGCATTTTTTGGCTGATATGCCGGAATGTCGGCGCCTAAAAGCCAAAATTGGTTTTCTCTAAAGACAACATAAGAACTAGCCAGATTTATTCTGCCATTTTTTATTGATTTAACCTCAAGGCCCTTTAATTCAACTCCTGCTTCAAAGGTTTTAAGGATTTCGTGGTCAAAATATGCTCTTTTATTGGTGGTGATAACCATGTGTTAAGTATCATGTATCATGTATTAAGTATCAAGTATCTCTTTAAATTTATCTTTTTATCAATTAAAATAAGACTATGATTAAAGCGGATATCGGTAAATATATCGATGAGGCGGTAAAAAAACTTTTTAGCCGCGAAATATCTTTTAATATTTTAATTCCGGAAAAAGAAAACTTTGGGCATTATTCAACCAATGCTGCTTTGAAATTGGCAAAGACTTTAAAGAAAAATCCAATGGAAATAGCGGAAAGTATTGAACATCAAGTATTAAGTATTAGTAAGGGATTTTTTGAGAAAATAGAAGTGGCACAACCTGGATTTATAAACTTCTGGGTTTCAAAAGAAATATTGCAAAAAGAGTTTGGCGGAATTTATAAAGCGGGCGATAAATGGGGCAAAACAAAAAATAAAGATAAAAAAAATGTTATCGTTGATTATTGCGGTGTAAATATTGCTAAGCCGATGAGCGTGGGTCATTTACGTTCAACAATAATAGGACAAGCCTTGTATAATATTTTTAAATTTAACGGTTGGAAAGTTATTGGAGATAATCACTTGGGTGATTGGGGAAAGCAATTTGGAGTTTTAATTGCGGCGTACAAGGAATACAAAAACAAACAAGCAAAGAAGAGTAAAAAAATTACCATAGACGATTTAATGGAATTATATGTAGATTATACTGCGCGAATGAAGGTGAATATTAAACTTGAAGAAATGGCGAGAGAAGAGACGAGAAAACTTCAATTCAACGAGAAAGAGAACATTAAAATCTGGAAAAAATTCCATAAAATAACATTTGGCGAACTTCAGGAAATTTTTAAAATACTTGAAATAAAATTTGACCATCAATTGGGCGAAAGTTTTTACAGTTCAATGCTTGAAAATGTCGTTAAAGACGCGATTAAAAATAGAGTTGCCGTAAAAAGTGAAGGCGCTATTGCTATTTTTATTAATAGAGATAAGGCTCCATTTTTAATACAAAAATCCGATGGTGCTTATTTATATGGGACAACAGATATCGCCACGGTTAAATATAGAATAGAAAAATTTAAAGCGGATATTATTTTGTATGTAATTGGAAACGAACAATCATTACATTTAGTCCAATTATTTGAGGTAGTAAAAAAATTAGGAATTGTGAAAAATCAAAAATTAATTCATGTTAAATTCGGCTTAGTGCTTGGCGAGGATATGAAAAAACTTTCCACACGGACGGGAAAGCATATTTCTTTGGAAAATTTATTAAACGAAGCGGTTAAAAGATCTGCGAAAATTATTGAGAATAAAAATCCAAAGTTAAGCGTTAAAAATAAAAAGAAAGCAGCAGAAATTATTGGCATCGGCGCTGTGAAATATAATGATTTATCCCAAAACAGGCAATCGGATATTATTTTTGATTGGGATAAAATGCTTAATTTTGACGGGAACTCAGCCCCATACATTCAATATACTTATGTGCGGTTAAAAAGCATTTTGAGAAAAACTAAGACGTCAAAATTTAATCCAAAATATCTTACCGAGAAATTGGAAATGGATTTAATTTTAAAACTGGAAGAATTTCCCGATGTTATTAAAAATATTACAGATACTTATTTTACCCATTATTTGTCGGACTATTTATTTGAATTAGCAAGAATAACAAATGTTTTCTATCAAACAATGCCGGTTCTTAAAGCCGAAAAGGGAAAAAAAGAAGCTCGTCTTGCTTTGATTAAATCAGTAACTGAGATTTTAAAAACTGGACTTAATCTTTTGGGAATAAATATTTTAGAAAAAATGTAAATTATGGTTATTGTTTTTACCGGCAATGGAAAAGGAAAAACAACAGCTGCTTTAGGTCAAGCGATAAGAGCATTAGGCAGAGAGAAGAAAGTCTTAATAATTCAATTTATTAAAAATTGTGAAAGCGGTGAGCATTTATTTTTCAAGAAAATTCAAACGATTGATTTTTCTGAGAAAATCAAAATAATTCCGGCCGGGAAGGGATTTGTGAAGATTTTAGGCGATAAACTTCCATTAAGCGAACATAAAAAAGCCGCTAATAATGCCTTAAAATTGGCTAAAAAGGAGATTTTAAGCGGAAAATGGGATTTAGTTGTTTTGGATGAAATTAATGTGGCAACGAACATTAAATTAATCAAAGAGAAAGACGTTTTTAAAATTTTATCGTGTAAGGTTGTGCCGGTGGTAATTTTAACGGGTCGTGGCGCGCCAAAAAGTTTTATTAAAATAGCGGATTTGGTTACGGAAATGAAAGAAATAAAACACCCTTTTAAAAAAGGCGCGGCAGCTCAAATCGGAGTTGAATTTTAAAATGCGAATTCATGATGTCGCTTTTTATACTGCCGGGTTTTTCATTTTAGGAATCTTTGGCTCTAGCTTAAAAATAAGTTTGCCGACTATTCTATTTATGACCGTTTTTATCGCGGTTCTATTTTTATTTACAGGATTTTATAAAAATTCAAAAAAATTATTTTGGCTCGCGGCGATTTCTTTGATGATTATCATCGGCGCTTTTTATTTTAATTTCCGAGATTTTAACAGAGAGGAAAATGTTAAAATCGTTTTTAACGAGAAAACTGATTTTCAGGGATTGGTGATGGGGGATCCTAGACGGGGCGAATGGCAGGATTTAAAAATAAAATTAATGCCACCTTATAGCGGAAATATTGCGGTTAAGCTATCACTTTATCCGAGTTTTAAATATGGCGATTTGATAAATTTTTCCGGTAAGATTAAAAAACCAGCAATGGATGAATACGCCGATTATCTTAAAAATGAAAATATTTCCGGGACTGCTGCTTTTTTAGGAACAGAATTAGTTGCCGAAAATCAAAACTCAAAAATAAAATCAATTCTTTTTGGTTTAAAAAATAAAACAATCGTCAATCTCCAAAAAGTTTTGCCGGCTGAAAGCGCGGCATTTATGTCGGGAATTATTCTGGGGGAGCGGGCGGAATTTTCAAAAGAATTAAAAACCGCGATGTCTAATTCTGGCACGACTCATTTAGTAGCGCTTTCAGGCTATAATATTTCAGTTATTGGTATAGCGATCGGCGTAATATTTGGTTATTTTTTAAATAGGCGATGGACTTTCTTTTTAAGTGTTTTAGTTATTGTTATTTTTGTTTTAATGACTGGAGCTGAAGCTTCAGTGGTTAGGGCAGCTATTATGGGCTCAATTTTGCTTCTAGCGAAACAAGTAGGTAGAATTTATAGTTTTAGAAACGCTATTGCTTTAGCGGCGTTTTTTATGATATTGGAGAATCCGAGAATTTTAAATTTTGATATCGGTTTTCAATTATCATTTGTTGCGCTTTTAGGGCTTGTATATTTAGTGCCGGCACTCGAAAAAATTTTTAATTTAAATAAAGAAAATGATTTTTGGGGGGTAAAAGAGAATTTTTTGAATACTTTTTCGGCGCAACTTGCCGTAGCGCCAATGCTTATTTTTTATTTCGGGAATTTTTCGCTTATTGCGGTTATTAGTAATATTTTAATTTTAACTTTTATACCGATTACAATGGCTTTGGGATTTATTTTGGCTGGGATAGGATTTATTTCTTATTATTTTTCTTTGGTTTTCGGTTGGTTTGTAAATTTATTTTTGGCGTACGAGCTTTTTATAATAAAATTTTTCGGCGGACTAAATATTTTAAAAATAAATTTCTCCGGCGCGGTGCTGTTTGTTGTTTATTATATTATATTAATAGGATTAATAGTTTGGGCAAATAAAAAACATAATAGTGGGCCATCGAGATAGAGTTGGGAATTTAAAATCAAGTGTTTTGTCATGGCAAAGTACTTGAGTTTAACCTGTAGAAATTTTCCATTATTTTCGCCACCAAAATCGGGCCTGTGCCGCCGGGGGTTGGAGTGTAAAAAAACGATGAATTTTTGGCATTAAATAATGAGGTGTCGAAGTCTCCCTTTATTTTTTTACTCATTACTCCATACTTATTTCTCTTTTTTGTTATACTATAACCGAAATCAATTACAATAGCACTTTCTTTTAAATCTTTTTCGGAAAATAAGTTTGGCTTACCGGCGCCACTAATTATTACATCGGCGTTTTTTAACTCTTCTTTAATGTTTTCCGTTTTGCTGTTTAAAATTATCAGTTCCGCGGTTTTTTCTTTGAGCCACGCCGCAATTGGTCTGCCTATTAAATTGCCGGTGCCCATGACGGCAACTTTTTTAGAATTTAGAATATAGGATTGAGAATTTAGTATTTCTTTAACGACTTCAACTGCCGGCGGTAAAATTGTGCTCTTTCCAGCGTTAAAAACTTTAAGTGCCTGCTTGCCTAAAACATCAATATCTTTTTCCGCCGGAATGATATTTAAAATTTCTTGGCTATTAAATTGTTTAGGCAAAGGAAGTTGAATAATTATTCCGCCAACAGATTCTTGGTTGACGATTTCATCTACCTTTTGGAGAAGTTCTCCTCGGGAAATATTTTCCGGGAATTCATAAATTTGAAAATCAACATTAAGTTCTTTAGCAGCTTTTTCTTTTTGTTTGAGAAAACTTATTGAGGCGAAATTTTTTCCGACTAAAACAGCTGCTAAAGTTTTATTTGGCGTTGGGTGTAATTTAAGCCTATTTGTAATTTTTTTGACTATCTCTTTACAGGGAATTTGTGGCATAATCTTTGAACTTCTTTTTTGATTTCCGTAGTATTTTCTTCTTCTTTTAAAGTTTTATCAATAAGTTTAGCGATTTTTTTCATTTCTTTTTCTTTCATACCTCGGCTGGTTAGCGCCGGGGTCCCAAGTCGGATTCCCGAGGGGTTATTAGGAGTTTTCTCATCGTAAGGAATGGTATTTTTATTGACGATAATATTCGCTTTTTCAAGTATCTCGCTGGCTTGTTTTCCACCGATGCCACGAGAAAAAACATCTATTAATAAAAGGTGGGTATCGGTACCGCCGGAAATAACGCGCCAGTCAAGCTTTTTGAGTTCTTCGGCTAATGCTTTGGCATTTTTAACAATTTGTTTAGCGTAATTTTTAAATTCCGGCTTGCTGGCTTCATATAAAGCGGTGGCAGTTGCGGTAATTTGGTTTATGTGAGGGCCGCCTTGCATCCCAGGGAATACTGCTTTATCTATTTTTTCGGAAAACCCTTTTTTTGAAAAAATCATGGCTCCGCGGGGCCCGCGAAGAGTTTTATGGGTGGTTGTCATAACAACATCGGCATATTTAAAGGGAGAAGGATAAACCTTGCCCGCCACCAAGCCAGCAAAATGCGACATATCAACCATAAGAATCGCGCCAATACTATCGGCGATTTTTCTGAATTTTTTAAAATCAATAATTCTTGAATATGCAGTAAAGCCGGCAACTATTAATAATGGTTTTTCTTTTTTGGCGATTTTTAAAATTTCGTCATAATCCAGCATTTCAGTTTTTTTATCTACGCCATAAGGGATTTGTTTCCATAATTTCCCGACTGCGCTTGCTTTGTGACCGTGAGTTAAGTGGCCACCCATATCAAGTCGCATACCCATTATTTTTCCTCTAACTGGAACTAGGGCGAGATAAATCGCGATATTAGCGGGCGAGCCGGAATAAGGTTGGACATTAACATTCCAATCCTGAGAAAGCTTAAAAACTTTTTTTGCTCGGTTTTTGGCAAGATTTTCAATTTTATCCACGATTTCATTTCCGGCATAATAACGTTTTCCTGAATAGCCTTCGGAGTATTTATTGGTTAAAACGGAACCAAGCGCTTCTAAAACGCTTTTTGAAACGATATTTTCCGACGGAATTAAGTTTAATGTTTCTGTTTGACGTTTTTCTTCGGCTTTTATAAGCTTTTTAAGCTTTTTATCTTCCATATTTCAATAATAAACTAAATTGGAGTTATCCACAATGAGAGGTTTTAATTAGCGGTTTTAAGATATATAATAGAATTAATAAAGGTCGAAGAATTGAATCTAGTAAATAAATTTTATGGTAATTCAAACTTGGACGGAAATCTTAGTTGCTGCACTTCAAAATGTTTGGTATGGCGTTGTCAGTTTTTTACCGTCTTTACTGGGCGCTATAATAGTCCTAATCATCGGTTTAGTGGTAGCTTCAGTGGTTAAAACACTAATAGAAAAAATAGTTGCGGTTCTTAAAATGGATGCTGGTTTGAAAAAAATCGGTTTAGCGCCGTTTTTTGAAAGAGCAGGTCTGCAAATTAATTCTGGGAAGTTCTTGGGCCTTTTAGTCTATTGGTTCTTAATGATTGTTTTCGTTTTAGCGATTACGGATATATTGGGCCTCTATGGAATTTCTTTGTTCCTTAAAGATGTTCTTTCTTATGTCCCCAACATCATTGTCGCAGTTTTGATAATGTTGGCTTCGATTGTTGTCGCGAATTTCTTGAAATCATTGGTGAGAGCCACGGTTGCAAGCGCGAACCTTCCCAGCTCGCGTTTCTTGGGAACCTTGGCATGGTGGACAGTAGTTGTTTTCGGTTTATTGGCTGCTTTAATTCAGGTTGGCATTGCAGTTAGTCTTATAAATACCCTTATGACGGGTTTTGTAGCTATGCTCGCCTTGGCTGGAGGTATTGCCTTTGGTATTGGCGGGAAAGATTATGCTGCGCATTTGCTTGAAAAATTCAGAAAAGAAACCGAAGAAAGATAAATTTAGTTCGAATTCGGTCTGAAAAACAGAAATCCCGTTCTTGTGAGGAGACGGGGTTTTTGTTATTGAAAATTTATTAAAAATAAATTATAATAATTTAAAGATTAAAGATTAAAGATTTTAACCTATGGTCATCACTTTTTATGGCGAAGGCTGTTTTAAAATTCAAAGCGGCGAGCTTTCTGTTTTGATAGATCCTTTTGACGCTCAAACAGGGCTGACGCCGCCTCGTTTTAAGGCGGATATTGTTCTAAAAACGATTACATCAACTTCTTTTTTCGAGAAAAAAGAAGTTCCACTTTCTTCGGAAATTATCGGTCAGGGAGAGTATAATATTAAGGGCGCTGATATTTCGGGATTCCAATTAATAAAAGAATCGTCGAAAATTTTTTTTAAAACAGTGTATGTCTTAAGAATTGAGGATATTAATTTATGTTTTTTAGGGCATATTTCTGAGGTTCCCGAGCCGACGGTTTTAGAACGTTTAGGAGAACCGGATATTATTTTTATTCCGGCCGGAGGTTCGCCATTTATAGATTTAAAGTCAGCGGTGAAAATTGCCAAACAGTTCCAGCCCAAAATGGTAATACCTTCCTTCTTTAAAGTCCCCTCACTAAAAAGAAAAGCAGGAGATATTAAAGATTTTTTGGAAGAGTTTAACGGAGCTAAAGAAAAAATTAATGAAGCTGTTGAAAAATTAACAATAAAAAAGAAAGATTTGGCAGGAATAAAAAAAACGCAAATTACTGTATTAAAAATATGATGTGGGTTAAAAGATTTATTGGACGAATTCAAAATTCTGATGAACAAATAAAAAGGCGGTGGACGATTTTATTTAGTGTTACGGCGATTATGGTAGTTACTGCATTTTGGATTCTTTTTATGGTTCGTCAGATATCTTTTGTTGCGCCGGAAATTACCAATATAGATGAGCCGGGATTTTGGCAGATTTTTAAAAATGGAGCGTTAATGATTTTTAATTCAATTGGTGAAAATATTAAAAACATTTTTTTATTAATAACGGAGAAAAATACGATCGTAATAGAATAGACATGTCATAGAGAATGGATATAAAAAATCAAAAAATTGAAAAACAGGAAATAACAGATGAGCTTCGCGAATGTTATCTTGATTATGCGATGTCGGTTATAGTTTCGCGTGCTTTGCCTGACTTAAGAGACGGATTAAAACCAGTTCAAAGAAGAATTTTATGGACAATGTGGGAAGAAGGATTGGGATATTCGGCAAAATTCAGAAAATCGGCAAATGTTACAGGAACTGTTTTGGCGCGCTATCATCCGCATGGCGATATGGCAGTTTATGACGCTCTTGCCAGAATGGCGCAAGATTTTTCTTTAAGATATCCCCTTATTAAAGGACAGGGGAACTGGGGCAGTATTGATGGTGATGCACCCGCCGCCCAACGTTACACCGAGGCCAAACTCACAAAAATTTCCGAGGAACTTTTATTTGATATTGAAAAAGAAACCGTAGATTGGCAGCAGAATTATGATTCAACAAGAGAAGAACCAAAAGTCTTACCTTCAAAACTCCCAAACCTTTTACTTAATGGTTCATTTGGTATTGCCGTGGGAATGTCGACAAATATTCCTCCACATAATCTTTCTGAAATAGTAGACGCTTCAATTTATTTGGCAGATCACCCAAAAAGCGGGAATGAAGAACTTACGCAATTTATCCAAGGACCGGATTTTCCGACTGGTGGAATTATTTACGATAAAAAAGCGATTATTGAAGCATATGCCTCGGGTAAGGGAGCAATAACTTGCAGAGCTAAAACCGAAATAGAAGAAAGAAAGGCGGGGCAATTCAATATTGTAGTTACAGAAATTCCTTATCAAGTGAACAAGTCGGAACTTATAATTAAAATTGCCGAATTAGTTACAGATAAAAGAATAGAAGGAGTTCGCGATTTGCGCGATGAGAGCGACAGAGATGGTATGAGAATAGTGGTTGAACTTAAAAATGACGCCAACCCTCAGAAAATTTTAAATCAGCTTTTCAAGCACACCGATCTACAGAAAAACTTTAATCTTAATATGATTGCGCTAGTAAGTGGAATTCAGCCGCAGCTTTTGTCTCTAAAGGAGGTTTTGGCTGGCCACTTGGAACATCGTAGGTTAGTGGTTGAAAAACGCGCTAAATATGAACTTAAAAAAGCTAAAGAACGCGAGCATATTCTTGAAGGTTTGGCAAAAGCACTTTCAAAAATAGATGAGATAATTTCAACAATTAAAAAATCAAAAGACCGTTCGGACGCTCATGAGAATTTGGTAAAGAAATTTAAATTTACCGATATCCAAGCGACTGCCATTTTGGAAATGAGACTCCAAAACTTGGCGGCTTTAGAAAGAAACAAAATAGAAGCTGAGCTTGAAGAGAAAAGAAAAATAATACGTGAACTTGAAATTTTACTTAAGAGTCCGGAAAAAATTCTTAAGGTTATCAAAGAAGAAATGCTTGAGCTTAAGACTATTTATGGTGATAGCCGTCGGACAAGGCTCGTTTCTTCCGGTTTAACAGAGTTTAAGGAAGAGGATTTAATTCCACAAGAAGAAGTTATGATTACACTTTCGGGCAGTGGCTACATCAAAAGAGTCCCGCCTTCGACAATTAAAGTTCAGCATCGCGGCGGCAAAGGGGTTGTTGGCTCCGATGTCAGCGAGGAAGATTTTATAAGTCATTTTATTTCAGCGGATACTCATGATAATATTTTATTCTTTACAAATAGGGGCAGAGCTTTTCAAACGAAGGTTTATGAAATTCCAGCCGGTTCACGCACAAGCAAGGGCAAGGTAATTCAAAACTTTTTAGAAATTCCGACAGATGAAACAATAAGCGCCATCATTAGTTATTCGGATAAAAAAAATTCAGGTGGCGGAAAGTTTTTGGTGATGGTGACAAAAAAGGGAATAATTAAGAAAACCGGTTTGGAAAACTTTGAAAATATTCGCCGGAACGGAATAGCGGCGATTAACTTACAAAAAGGAGATGAACTTAAATGGGTTGAATTATCTTCGGGTAGGGACGAAATTATTTTGATTACTGCTAATGGTAAGGCGATAAGATTTAAGGAATCTCAATTAAGGTCGATGGGTAGAACAGCCGCCGGCGTGAAAGCTATTAAGATAAAAGGTAATGACTTTATTGCCGGGCTTGATATAATAAATAGAGGTGATAAAACAAAAACAATAAGTGAAAAATTATTAATAATTACCGAAAATGGTTTCGCCAAACAGACACCATTAAAAGAATATAAAGTTCAAAGCCGTGGAGGACAAGGAATTAAAACGGCTAAAATTACCGAAAAAACAGGTAAAATAGTTACAGCGAAAATAATAGAAGGAGAAGAAGAACTTATGGCGCTTTCAAATAAGGGGCAGATTATAAAAACAAAAATTTCGGATATTAGAACGGCCGGCCGCGCTACTTCTGGAGTAAAAGTAATGAGGTTGAATAGCGGAGATAAGGTGGCGGGAGCGGCAATATTGTAAATATGAATTTTTCTAAAACTCAGATAATAATTTTAGGAATAATAGGATCAATAGTTTTGTTTTTCACGCTGGTTTTTTTGGGTGTTATCCCGGGCCTAAAAACTTCAGGCTTGGGTAGTTTTACATTTGGGCCAGGTGGAGGAGATCAAGTAAAAATTAATTTTTGGGGTATAGCTGAGGCTGATAGTCAAAATTCAGTACAGAAATTAATTGAAGAATATTCAAAAACTAATGGGAATATCCAAATAGCTTATCGTCACTTTGATGATGCGGAAACCTATGAAAAAACCTTATTGAATTCTTTAGCAATAGGGCAGGGGCCCGACATTTTTATGTTCCATAGCAGCTGGCTGATAAAACATTATGACAAAGCCGCGTCAGCACCTGAACCTTTAAATTTAAATTATATTCAACAAATATTTCCTGATGTGGTCCGGTATGATTTTTCGATAGAAAATAACGTTTACGCTTTGCCGCTTTATATAGACACATTAGCTATTATTTATAATAAAGATATTTTTAATGCTAAATCAATCGCTTTGGTGCCGAAAACATGGGCGGAATTTGAAAGTTTAGTTCCACAACTTCGGGAATTAAATATTTTAAATCAAGTAGTTAGGCCGGCTGCGGCAATAGGCGGTTCAAATAAGAGCATTAATACGGCTTCGGATATATTAAATCTTTTGATTCTTCAATCAGGCAGTCAAATAGTTGATAAGCAAGGGCAAGTGACTTTAGGGCAAGATGCATTATCGGCTTTCAATTTTTATATTCAATTTGCTGACCCTTCGGGCAGCTATTATACGTGGAATGATAATATCGGCAATTCGATAGAGCTTTTTAGTAGGGGAGATTTAGCGACAATTTTTGATTATCAGTCGTCTCTTGCGTCAATAAAGGCAAGAAATCCTTATTTAAATATAGGAATTAGCGCTATGCCGCAATCAAATCTTGCGCAGCCAATTAATTATTCTGATTATTGGGGACTAGCAGTTTCAAGACAGAGCAAAAATCAAATTTTAGGATGGAATTTTATTATTGCTGTAACAGCAGACCCAAAAATGTCGGAAATTTATCTTAAAGCAGCTGGAAAGCCACCGGCATTACGTTCTCTTATAGAAAAATATAAAATAGATGCCAATTTGAGTATTTTTGCCAAACAGGCGCTTACGGCAAAGTCTTGGCTCAAGTCAGACGGTAAAGCCATTAATCAAATTTTCTCAAATATGATAGGATATGTTTTAAATGGGAAATTATCTTCAGATAAGGCGATGAATCAGGCCAAAAACGAAATAAACGCTTTATGATTAGTAAAATGAAAAATTCAATTTTATTTTTTGCTTTGTATTTCGCGTTTTTTGCCGCTCGCGCCAATGCCGCTGGCGCTGGCCTGGTGCCTTGCGGAGGAGCCGAGCAAAACCCATGTACTTGGTGTCATTTCAGTCAGTTGGCGATAAATATTATAGACTTTATGATGTATTTGGTTTTTCCTCTGGCGGCGGTAATGATTGTTATTGGTGGTATATTTATTATGACTTCCGGAGGTTCAAGCGCCAGGTTTAGCAAAGGGAAAGAAATGATTACTGGAGCGGTTATCGGAATTTTAATTGCCTTGCTTTCTTGGATAATTATTGATACAATAATTCAAACAATCGCGGTAGGTTGGGACGGTTTAAACTTAACTCCGTGGAATAAAATAAATTTAGGCGAAAAATGTTAATTTATGGCTAAATTTTCAAAAAAATTATTAGGCGTCGCTTTAGCGGCAGGTAATGATTTAAAAAGCGCTGCTCAGCAGTTAGCGCAGGGTTCGCCAATCAGCAGTCCCGAAAAAATATTCTCAATTTTACAAAAAGTAGTCCAATATACCTATACGGTTTTTTTCATTGTCGCAGTTTTATTTATTTTAATCGCCGCTTTTAATTTTTTAAATGCAAAAGGGGACCCGATTAAAATTAATAGCGCCAAAAGCCAAATTCTTTGGGCAATAGTGGCGATTGTTGTTGCTTTAGTATCGCTTGGAGCAGCTCAAATAATAAATAGTTTTATTGAGGGCGCCTAAGAATAAAAATGAGGAAAGCACTTATATTTTCAACTATTTTAATTTCTTTTTTGCCCTTTTTTGCTTTGGCGCAATTTACGCCGGGCTCAATTCCGGAACCCAGCGATTACGGCATAAAAGGAGCAGAAAATATACCCACAAATAGCGATGATTTATTAGATATTTTAAGGTCAGTGGTTAAATTTGTTTATATAGCCTTTTTTATCATTGCTGTTTTGTTTATAGTGATTGCTGCGTTTAATTATTTGACTGGAGCTGATGCTCCAGATAAGATTAAAGCTGCTCATACACAGTTAGTTTATTCAATTATCGCTATTGGCATAGCCTTACTAGCGTTGACATTACAGGTAGTTGTTGGAAGTTTCATTAAAAACACCGGCGGTTCAACTGTGCAAGAAAATCAAATTCAGTCCGGCTATCAATTAAATGATGGGTCTACGATGTATCGATAAATTAAAAATTACATAATATAGACATAAAAGGTCGATTATTGAAAAATTAATTAAATTATGAATTTATCAAAATCAAAGTTTATAGCGGCAGTTATTGCGGTTTCGATTATTTTGCCGCTTGCGAGTGTTGTTTATGCTCAACCGCAAACAGGTCTTACTTTGCCTGGGGCAAATACCAATATTACAACTGTCTCTGGCATGGTTGACATTCTTCGCGGAATTGTTAGGTGGGTTTATGTTATATTCTTTATAATCGCTGTGTTATTTATTATTTTCGCGGCGTTCACCTATTTAACTGCGGGCGGAGACCCGGAAAAAACAAACAAAGCAAAGAATCAACTGATTTATGCAGCTGTTGCTATCGCCGTAGCTTTATTAGCGGTTGGGTTTCAGTCTATCGTAAGTAATTTCTTAGCTGCTCCGACAGCAGGAGTGTAATTAATTATTGAATTTAAACATACGAGTCCCGTTTATACGGCGGGGCTCGTATGAAAATCGATTAGGATATTTTAATAATGATAAAGTCTTTTCTAGAAAATATTTTTTTGAGTTTTAATAATGTAGCGCATGGTGCTCCTGGTATAGGCGGTTTTCCTGGCGGTGGAACACTTCCAAATCCACTTGGAGAAGGCAGCACTTTTATTACAGTAATAAATAATATTTTAAATTATTTAATATACATCAGCGCGCCGATTTTAGCGATAATGATTTTAGTCGGCGGTTTTCAGATTTTAACCGCTAAAGGCGAACCCGGAAAGATAGTTTCTGGAAAACAGACGATAACATACGCCATTATAGGATTTCTTATAATTTTGGTTTCAAAAGGTGTGGCACTTATTCTTTTGAAAATAATGCAATAAAAAAAAATGACCCCGACAGCGAATGAATAAATAATTCACTGTCGGGGTTTTTGTTTTATCGCACTCGTACGATTTCTACGAGTGTCGTCGTTTTTACGCCTTGTGCGTTTATTAGGCGTAATCTCCCGGCGGGTGCTTCGCCGGTCCAACTTTCCCATCCGGCGGGCATATCGTAGATGATACGCTTACCGTCGAGTTGGTTTGCTATTGCTCTGTATGGAGCATTCCCACGCAAGCGGTGCAGTGTACCTGGACCGCCATAGATAGTGAGTACTTCATTGCATTTGCCCTTTTCGTCGCAGGGCGGGAGACAGAATGTTTGGGGTTGGAGTTGTGCTACCCGCGTTTCAGTCGGCGGCTTACTCTTGTCATCTTTTGTCACTATTACTATTGTTATCGCAATAATAACAACCGAAACAATTAGCAACGCCGCGCTTTTACCGCTAAGTATTTTTACTTTATTAACTGCCATTTTTTCTCTCCTTCCAATTTTTTAACAGATTAGACAGCAGATCTAAACCCTCAAGAGAAATTATTTTTCTGTCAATCGTGGCCTTGCCGGTCATTGCCGTTTCCGCTAAATTAACCGCCAGTTGCTCAGGGAGTTTCATATTCACATACTCGTTAATCATCTTTACTTTTTGCTCTTGTCTTTTTTGCGCTGCTTCCATTTCAGCCCCAGCTTGCCTCACGCTTTCCAGCGCTTTTTTGGTTGCTTCTGAAAAATCGACATCTGCAAGTCTGAAGATAGCGATATCAATCCCATAGAGTTTCTCTATGGATGAGAGTTTTTCTTTCAATTCCGCCTCCTGCTCAAGGAGAAAAGAAGCTCTTGTGATGTTTTGTTCATAAAAAGACAGTTCATCAAGAACAATTTCTTTTTCTCCTTTCTCTTCTTTTAACACTATCGGCAACTGCCATCTCGACTTTTCTATTTTTTCCGCTATCTCATTATATTCTTCGCCTTTAACCGATTTTTCTATGTCTACCAAATACTCTTTCAGGCACTCTTCATCCATTTCATATTTTTCTACTTTTCCCTTGTTATCCCTTACTGGATTTACCCAATGATGAGGAGGTTTTTCCAGTCTTAAAACACAGTTAATGAAAATTTCCAATGCTCTTCTTGACCGAATAAAGTTATCGCCTTCTTTAATACCGGCGATTTTCCCCAATTCGCTCTTCACAGCATCGGCCATTCCATCAACAATTGTTTTTTCCTGCATCTCGATAAAAACATCAAGATTATCGGGCCGCCACTGAATCGAGCCGGCCGTCTTAATTTCAAGCCGATCCATAGAAAAAACATCGAAAGAAAGTGATTTTGTTTGTAATTCTCTAGAAAAAAGCACTACTTTGTCTATGAAAGGCGCAATCGTATTTAGCCCTTCCCTGAGAATCCTCACCTTTCCATTTCTTTTAATCCGCTCCTTAAATCGCGTTACTATCCCGAAATATACTGTCGGGATAATAACAATAGCATTAAGCGCTATCACAACGGCTATTACAATCAATCCTATCAAGATTATCCATCCCATCACTCTTCCTCCTTCCGGCCAATGGCCTTTCTATATTTTTATTTGCCTTTCTTATATACTTTTTAAAGTCCGCAAGAGCGGGCTTTTCCCACGCTTGTAATGCTATAAAATATAGCATAAAATAATAAAAAAGTCAATCCACACACTTAATTTAACGATAATTAAGTACGGAGTATGGATTTTCGCTCCCGTTAACATATTGGCAGAAAGGCGAGAGGCGCGGAAAAAGAAAAAAAGTATTTTCAGGTTCAATTTGGAGATAAAAATTTTTATGAGTTTTTATTGTCTATAAGATTAACTCATGCGAAATCAAAGACAGTTAAAGATCTAGATATCCCAAACAATTATTTTGCAGATTTTTTAAGGGGCTGCATTGACGGAGATGGTTCTATTGGCGCGTTTAAGCATCCCGAAAGTAAACATCCTCAATTGCGAATAAGATTATATTCCGCAAGCGTACCATTTTTACAATGGATTAAGAAAGAAGTTTTGTATAATACAAAAATAAAAACCGGCTGGATTGAAGAAAAAGAAGGTATTAATGTATTAGCTTATGCAAAAGAGGACTCTATTAAATTATTAAATTTTGTTTATTATAAAAACGTTGAATATTATTTAAAACGTAAATATAATATTGCGAAAGCATTTTTGCGGGTATAGCCAAATTGGTAAAGGCGCATGGCTTAGAACCATGTGAGGAAACTCTTGGAGGTTCGAGTCCTCCTACCCGCACAATCTATTTTCTTCTTCTGCCGTGGAAAGTCTGATGGATTTCGCGGAGTTCTTTGTTTGTTAAATGAGTATAGATTTGAGTTGTGGAGACATTGGCATGGCCTAATAATTCTTGCACCGAACGCAAATCCGCTCCGCCGATGAGTAAATCGGTGGCGAAAAGATGGCGAATAGTATGCGGATGTACTTTCTGCGGGATGCCGGCCTTTCTGGAATAAAAATCAACAATTCTTTGAATGGTGCGGGGGAGTATTCTTCCGATTATTTTTGGGTTATCCGCTTTTGTTAAACTTATAAACAAAGCTTCTTCGGCATCGCCGCGTTTTTCCAAATAATTTTTAATTGCAGTTTTTGCGCGTTCGGAAAGAAAAACTATTCTTAGTTTTCCGCCTTTGCCGCGAATACTAATTTCTCCACGTTTTAAATCCAAATGTCGATTAAGCGCGCAAAGTTCGGAAATACGGAGACCGGTTGAAAACAGCATTTCTAAAATAGCTTTATCACGGAGAGAACGCAAGTCAGAACCTTTAGGCGCGGCAAGCAGTCTTTCTAGGTCGGCATATTCAATGATTTCAATCTGTCGGGTGGGAATTTTGGGCAGCTCTATTTTGTCCGGAGACATCACTTCAATATCGCGTTTGTTTATGTATTTCAGAAAATTTCTAATGGCAATGACATAATAACTTTGGGTAATTTTTTTTATATTTCTTCTTGCTAGAAAAAGCCGGAATTCGCGAATAATATCCGGTGTAATACTTTTTTCGGTTTTTATTTTCCCGAATCCCAAAAATGCTTTTAAATAGCGATCGTAATTTTCACGAGTTTTAATTGAGCGGTTTTTTTCTATTTCCAGATAATTTAGGTAGTCATTAAGAAGCTTTTTTATATCTGCCATATTATTGTTGATTTTACCATTTTTAGTGGTATAATTAAATGAAAGCTGAAAATGTTTATTGTTCAACTTATTTTTTATTTCCTCTCCAATATACTCGCCTTGTTGGTAGCGACATATTTTATAGAGGGGTTTATTCTTGAGCCGGGCCTGAATAGCTTGGTTTTAACAGCGGTTGCTTTAACCCTTATAAACACACTTATAAGGCCGATTATCAAGCTTATTCTTACACCGATAATCCTTTTTACTTTTGGGTTGGGGGTTATAATAGTAAATACCTTGATGCTCTATTTACTTGACAAACTTTTGCCAAACATTACTATAACAGGTGTATTGCCGCTTTTTTACGCAACACTGATTATTAGTGTGGTCAATCTTGTGGTTAATTTTTCAGCAAGAAAAATAACAAGTTAAAATTAAATTTAAATTTATGTATCTCGGGATAGCTCAAATAATAGTTTCAATAGTTTTAATTGTCTTAATTCTTCTTCAGGAACGCTCTTCGGGGCTTTCTGGGGTTTTTGGCGGAGGCGGAGGAGAATTTTATTCTCAAAGGCGTGGTATGGAGCGCATGATTTTTATCGCTACCATTGTTTTAGCCGTGGCTTTCGTTCTTTTATCAGCTTTGAATTTGGTTGTATGAATTTTTTAATAAAGATTTTTAAAAGTTTCTCAAAAAAAGAGAAACTGCTGTTCGCGGTTTCTTTTTTGGCGTTTCTATCATCTTCAATTTTTTGGACCGCAGACTTTTTTTCTCAAAGAACGGTTTTAGCGGCAGTTTCTGGCGGTGAATACATCGAGGGTATTATGGGCCAGCCTAGTTTTATCAACCCGGTTTTATCTGTTCAAGGAGGAGTAGATAGTGATATTAATGAGTTAATTTTCAGTAAAATTATTGATATGTCGGATAGCGTTAAAATGAATAATAATGGAAAAGCCTGGGATATACGCTTAAAGGCAGATATTTTTTGGGATGATAAACAGCCAATAACAAGTAAGGATATTGATTTTACAATTAAAAAAATTCAAAACAGTGATACTCAGTCGCCGCTTGAGCCGATGTGGCGCGGAGTTCAAACAGAGATAGTAAGTAAATTAGAAATAAAAGTAATACTTTCCGAACAGTATTTCTTCTTTGATGAAACATTGAAAAATTTAATGATAATCCCAGAGCATCTTTTTGCTGAAACTCCGGCGGCTAATATCAAGATTTCCGATTATAATCTTGAACCGACAGGCAACGGACTTTTTAGGTTTAAGTCTTTTAAAAAAGAAAAGTCGGGATTTATTTCAGAGTATAGATTTACCAGAAATGAAGCTTATTTCGGCAAAAAACCTTATATTGAAAGTGTAGTTTTTAAATTTTATAAAAATGAGGATGAGTTGATAAAAGCTTTTAATTTAGGAGAAATTAATGGCTTTGGCGGAGTAAGCGCGAAAAATCTTAATAATATAAACATAAACAGTAAAGTTTTTAATTTGATGATGCCAAGATATTACGCTTTATTTTTCAACTCTTACGCGCAAAAGAATTTAGCAGGGAAGAATGTAAGAATGGCTTTGAATTATGCCACTGATAAGAAAAGAATAGTAGATGAAATTTTTAATGGCAATGCAATTGTTGTCGACGGGCCGATAATTTTAGGGATGAATGGTTATAAACCGGAAACTTTTTCAGAAAACGTTTTTTCATTGGAAAAGGCGGCAAGTGTTTTAGATGTTGACGGTTGGCGAATTGATGAAGATGGGATTCGCGCAAAAACAGTTAAAAAAGAAATATTACGCTTAGAATTTAATTTGATTTGTCCGAAAGTTCAATACATGGAAGACTCCGCTAATATAATTACTTCTGATTGGGCAAAAATAGGAATTAAGCTTAATATTTTGATTAAATCCCCCGAAGAAATAGATGAAATAATCAAAACTAGAAATTATGAAATGATAATTTTTGGCAATAGTTTTGTAAGTTACAATAACCCCGATTTGTCATCGTTCTGGTATTCATCGCAAAAGTTTTATCCAGGGTTTAATTTATCGCTTTACGAAAATAAATCAGTTGATAATTTAATTAAAATTTCAAGAGAAACAACAAGTGATTCAAGGCGCCAGTCTGCTCTTTCAAGTTTGCAATCTATTATTGTCGGCGATCAACCGGCGATATTTCTTTTTTCGCCAGATTATATTTACATTAACAAGTTGCAATTGGGAGGTTTTGAGGAAACAAAAATAAATTCTGCAAGCGACCGTTTTCGAAATATTGAAAATTGGTATATTAAAACTGCAAGAGTATTTAAATAAAATTATTTATGGGGTTGACTTTTTCTTATGGATATTGAACAATATAAACAACTTGCCAAGCTTATAAAGGATAATGAGGTTTATAAAGTTTACGATCTTCCCGAGCTTAAGGACCTGGAAATTTCTTTAACCGAACTTAACCCCCACGAGTCAACGATTGGGCATTCTCATGCCGAAGCCGATGAGGTTTATCTTTTTATTAAGGGACAAGGGATTATGGAAAATGGTTCGCAAAATATCGATGTAAAAACCGGCGATGTTGTTCCTGTTAAAGGAGGTGATTTTCATAGGGTTCATAATAAAAGTGAAGAAATCTTGAGTTTTTGGGCAATTTTTGAAAAATACGGAGGACGAGGAAAATAATTTTTAATTTCTAATTATTAATTTTTAACTGAACTATGACTTAGGGGCGAGTGGTGAAATGGCAAACACGTAGGCTTCAGGAGTCTATGATCGTAAGATCTTGAGGGTTCAAGTCCCTCCTCGCCCACTTTTGTAATGTGTATTAATAAATAAAATTAAATAAAAAATAAATAAAAAAATGGTAAGACAATCGGTTAGACAATTAGCCAGGCAAAAATCAACAACAACACGGAGAAAAATTTATGCTCCGAGAAAAGAAAAGGAAATAGAATTATCCAAAGGAGAAGCGGTGATGCGTTTTGCTACCTTGGGCGGTCTTGAGGAAGTCGGTCGCAATATGATGTTTTTTGAGTATGAAGACGAGATTATTATTTTGGATGCCGGCTTGCAGTTTCCTGAAGAAGCGACGCCGGGAATAGACTATATTATTCCTAATGTTTCTTATCTCGAGGAAAGGAAAAACAAGGTTAAAGCATTAATAATTACTCATGGTCATTATGACCATATAGGCGCTATTCCGCACATAATGGATAAAATTGGCAATCCGCCGCTTTTTACGGCTGCGATGACAAAAGAAATTATTCTTAGAAGACAGGAAGATTATTCGAAAGCGCCGAAAATCAATTTTGAAGTAGTTAAAGCAGGGGATATCCGTCAACTTTCGAAAAATTTTAAAGCGGAATTTTTCGGCGTTACCCATAACATTCCCGATGGCGTCGGGGTAATTTTAGAAACACCTATCGGTAAAATGGTCCATGGTGGAGAATTTAAATTTGATTATGACGCCGATGGTAAGCCGAAAAATTTAGATGCGTGGGAAAAAATCGGTAAGCAAAAAATTCATACTTTGTTTTTAGAATCAACAGGAGCGGAAGAGCCGGGCTATTCCATTTCTGAAAGAGTAGTTGAACAAGAAATAGAAAAGCTTTTCAAAAAAGCCGGCGGTAGAATCATTGTCGGAACATTTGCTTCGCTTTTAGATAGAATAGCGGAGATAATTAAAATCGCCGAAAAAATGAACAAAAAAGTGGCTATAAGCGGCCTTTCAATGAAAATAAACATTCAGATAGCCAGAAATCTTAATTTTATGAAAATAAAAAAAGATACAATCATCCCATTGGAAGAAATTCATAAACATCGCGATGATAAGCTTGTTCTTCTTTGTACTGGCGCTCAAGGTGAGCCAAATGCTAGTTTAATGAAAATTGCCAATGGCGAACATCGCTATATTCGTATCAAAGAAGGAGATAGTATTATTCTCTCTTCTTCGATAGTTCCGGGGAATGAAAGAAGCGTTCAGATTTTAAAAGATGATTTTTCTCGGCAAGGCGCTTTGGTTTATCATTATAAAATGATAGATATTCACTCCAGTGGCCATGCGCCACAAGAAGAATTAAAAGCTGTTGTAAGAATGGTTAAACCTAAATACGTCGTTCCAATTCACGGTTACTATTTTATGCGTTGGCAAAATGCTCAGAATGCGCAAGAAGCTATTGGGTTGAAGCCCAAAGAAACAATTTTAATTGATAACGGCCAAATAGTTTTATTTACAAAAGACTCAGCAAGAATAACTTCTGAAAATATTCCGGCGTTTTATGTTATGGTTGATGGTTTGGGAGTGGGCGATGTGGGAGAAATTGTTTTAAGAGATAGAAGGGTTTTAGCGGAAGAAGGAATGGTGGTGGTAATCGCTACTCTTGACCGTAGGACCGGCCAATTCCTTAAAAATCCCGACATTATTTCACGCGGGTTCATTCATTTGCGCGAGAGCAAAGATTTTGTGGAAGACCTAAGAAAATATATCAGAGCTTTAGTTGCTAGAATTCCCCGGCATCAGCAAATAGACACGGATTATTTAAAATCTTTAATTAGAGACCAAATCGGACAATTTTTGTATAATAAGACCAAGAGAAGGCCGATGATTTTGCCGGTAGTAATAATAGTATAAAATATTAAGTATTTTGTATTAGATATTTTATGAAACCAATTTTAATTTCTGGTGTTCAGCCGACTGGAAAACTTCATATCGGAAATTATTTGGGAGCGTTAAAAAACTTCGTTGATCTGCAAAACTCTGGGAAATATCAGTGTTATTTTTTTATAGCTGATTTGCACGCGCTTACAGAAAATCCCAGCGCTAAAGATTTAAGTCGTAATATCCCAAATCTTATGACGGATTTTTTAGCTGCAGGCTTAGATCCTTCGACAGGCTCAGGACAAAACCCGAAAAAGTCAGTGATTTTTCAGCAATCTCAAGTCAGGTTCGTACAAGAATTAAAGTGGATTTTAAGTACTCTTACGCCCGTAAGTGAATTGTTGCGAATGACCGCTTTTAAGGAAAAGATTTTACAGCCGCTAAAACCCTCAGAAAGGGAAAATATCACAAAAGAGAAATTTGATGAAATTGTTGAAGAGTCGAATTTTGGGTTGGCGGAGTATCCTATTTTAATGGCTGCAGATATTTTATTGTATAATGCTCAATTTGTTCCTGTTGGCAATGATCAATTACAACATCTTGAATTTGCTCGAACACTTGCCAGGAAATTTAATTCAAAATTCGGCAAAACTTTTATTGAGCCAAAAGCCATTCAGACGAAAACGCCGAGGGTGATGAGTTTAGCGAACCCCGAGAAAAAAATGTCAAAGTCTCAACCCGAGAGTTGTCTTTTCATAGACGATTTTCCGGAAGAAATAAAAGATAAAATTAAAAGAGCGGTGACAGATTCCGGCTCGGAAATAAAATATGATAAAAAGAACAAGCCGGCGATAAGTAATTTACTTGAAATTTATTCGGCTTTAAGCGGTGAAACAATTTCAAAATTGGAAAGGAAATTCACAGGTAAAAATTATTCAACTTTAAAAAATGACTTGGCGGAACTTGTTACCGATTATTTTGCTGATTTTAGGAAAAAGAAAGCAGTTTTACTTAAAAACCCTGAAAAGCTATCTTCTGTTTTAATGGCTGGCTCAAAAAAAGCCGAGAAAATTGCTAATAAAAAAATCTTAGAAGTTAAAAAGAAAATTGGTTTGATCTAATTTGTAGGCTAAAAATGTTTTTAGAAGCGATTAATTTTATTTTTTTTAAGCTTTATTCTTAAACCTTATCGGTGTTTTGGCGTAACCCAGAATCCAAGCCTGGATTTACCACCAATCATCATTCTTGTTTGCGCTTCCAATCCTGGTATGGCACCAAACAAAATTAAAGTAATTGGCATTAAAATCCACTGGAGAACGTAAAAAATATAATGCCATTTTTTAAACCATTCCGGCTTTGGGGGAAGAAGAATAATACTTAAAATTGCCGAGCTTACAACCCCAATCATTGCTAAGGTCATAATAAATCTTGTTATCTGCGGTAAATTATATGAAAGCAATGTAAGATTAAACTTTGTGCCACCTAAAAAAATCGGTAGCCAGCCTAATGCAAACAGTATAATTGCGTTTGTTGCCCACGAATGGAAACTTTCGAGAATATTAAACCTCCAATATAATTTTTTAGTCCATGGAATTCTTTTCTTTTCATTAGAATCTTTTCTAAATCCTTCTAGAAAATAAGGGATATTTTCACATCCCCAACCCCAGCGGCGCTGTTGTTTATATTGATTAATCATTGTTTTCCAAAAGCCCGGAGCGACATTTGCGTCCATTGAAACCGGATATAAAAGTGCTTCAACTCGCCAATTACCGCCGTAATGAAGATAGCATTGCCAAAAAATTCGTGAATCTTCAGAGACGACGTCTTTGTCCCAAAAATCCACCTCTACGATTGCCTTGAAAGACATTGAATGAGAAGAAAAAGTTGTTTGGCGTTCTGGCCGGGATTGCTGAATCATATGCCAAAAAGTAGAGGAAAACGCGATTACTCTTGCCAAGGCCGGCGCCTGAAAAATATTATTTGTAAATAGCGGAATTGGCTGAAAACTTGAATGTTGAGGATTTTCGCATGTTAAAAAAACATAAGTAAGCCTGCCAAAATAATCAGTGGGTACCTGTGTATCAACGTCAAAGACTGACAATAAAATATTCTCGTATGAAATTCCCAATGGGTCTATTATTGATTTTTTTACCTCCTTCGCCGCCCAGGCTTGATTTGAGCCTTTGCCCGGAATTTCTCCCGGTAAATTCATCGGGTGGAAGACGGTTAAAAATTTAAAGAATTTATTACCGAATTCACTTTCTATTTTTTTAGCGGTTTCGCGCGCTTCTTCGCCTGCTTTTTCTTCGGGCGCTAAAACAACAATAACTTTATCTTTTGGATAATTTATATTCGCTAGCGCGTCAAAAGATTCTTTAACGACTTCATACTGTTCTTTATACATCGGTAAAATCAAAAGATGATGAACTTTTTGCCAATTTGCCAATTGTCGAACTTTCTCCAGCCAATCAATTTTTAAATTTTCCTGTATTTTTTTGAAGCTTACTCGAAGATGGAATGAAAGATAAATTGTTTTAAGTAGCCAATAAATATCAAAAAAAATAATAAAAATGGCCACCCAAGTCGGAAAAAACCAAGAAAATAAAAACATTAAAACTATAGTTATCCAGGCAAGAGCTCCCGGAATTATTTCAAAAAATCTATAAAAAGTCATAAAACCGATTTTATTCTGTCGCTTAAATCGCTTATTTTTATTCTTTCTTGTTTAGCGGTGTCGCGGTCGCGGACTGTGACAGTATTATCTTCTAAACTGTCAAAATCAACTGTAATGCAAAACGGCGTACCAATTTCGTCTTGTGAGTAATAACGTTTGCCGATGTTTCCTCTATCGTCCCATGCCACGGAAAAATATTTTTGCAGGTTGTCATAAATTTCTTTTGCTCTTTCAACTAATTTCGGCTTATTTGCGAGTAAAGGGAAAACTGCCGCTTTATAAGGTGTTAATCTTGGGTCGAGCTTTAAAATAATTCTGTCTTCTTCTTCGGTATATGCATCTAATAATAAAAACAAAAACATGCGGTCTACTCCACCTGAAGTTTCAACAATATTTGGGATAAATTTTTCACCAGCTTCCAGATCGGTATAGCTTAAATCTTGACCGGAAAATTCCGAGTGTCTAGATAGATCCCAATCTCCGCGCCAATGAATACCTTCCATTTCTTTACCCACGGGTGAAACGGCATATTCAACATCAAAAGCCTTTTTGGCATAATGCGCCAACTTTTCATGTTTATAAAAACTAAGATTTTCCGGATGGGTAAAAATACTTTTAAACCATTTCATTCTCTCGCTTTTCCAATATTCAAACCATTTTTCCATTTCATTAGGGTGGCAGAACCATTGTAAATCACATTGTTCAAATTCCCGTTGCCTAAATAAAAAATTGCCAGGCGTGACTTCGTTACGGAAAGCCTTGCCTATTTGGCAGACACCAAAAGGAATTTTTAAACGCGACGTATTTAAAACATTCTTATAATTCAAATATATTGTTTGGCATGCTTCACCCCTTAAATAAGTATTCATTTTTTCACCTTCAATTACGCCAAGTTGAGTTGGAACTAAAATATTGAAAATTTTCGGCTCGGTTAAATGTCCGTTACAATCAGGGCATTTGTCGCCATCAATATCATCTGCTTTAAATCGATGATGACATTTTTTACATTCAACTAATGGATCTACAAAATTTTTAACATGACCACTAGCTTCCCAAACCTTAGGATTGGTGATAATAGCACCATCGATACCAACAATATTGCTGTGTTCTTTAGTCATCCAATCCCACCACAATCTTTTTAGATTATTTTTCATCTCTACGCCTAGGGGCCCAAAATCGTAAAATCCTTGCAGTCCGCCGTAAATTTCCGAACTCGGAAAAACAAATCCCCGGCGTTTACATAAAGAAACTATTTTTTCCATTAAGTTATCAATCATTTTTATTTGCCGACTATCGCTTCACTTGAAAGCGTGGCGGCCGAATTGGTTAATATTTTATTATTAAAATTATCTATTGCTTGAATTGTTGTCTTGCTTAAGATTGGCATTAATTGGTTTGTTTGGGTAATGTCGGGAATTGCCTCTATTTGGAAAATTGCCTCTATCGGACTTAAGACTATTCCTTGAGTCGCTAAGACTTTGTCTATGTTCCAAACTACCTCTTGAGTTCTTTCATTATAAGAAGGCAATGAATTTATATTACTTTTAACTTGTCCTGTCCAGTGAACGCCGGATTGCAAAAACCCGCTTATTTTAACATTGCTTATGTCAGTAGAATAATTAGTTACAGTCCAATGTATGGTAAAATTAGTTGGTTGATTTACCCTTAAGGGAAGTTGCCCCTTATTACTTATTCCCGAGCTTGGGTCGTAGAAAAACAATTTAGGAATAATTATTACTGCGCCCGAAACGTTGTTTTTAAGACTGGCAAAACTGATTGTTTTGTCGCTCGTGACACCATAGGCTACTGTTGGTGAAGATATTTCAGCCGCAACATTCAACGTGAAGTTCTTATCGCTTTGCTTTTTGATAGGATAATCTTCTTTTGTCTGTATTTGAAATTCTACGTAATTACTGCCGCCCGGACTGACGACCTTAAGATTTGGCGTATTGGCGACGT
The DNA here is from genome assembly GCA_964428615.1 of uncultured Candidatus Saccharibacteria bacterium. Classification (GTDB taxonomy): domain Bacteria; phylum Patescibacteriota; class Minisyncoccia; order UBA6257; family UBA9933; genus QYPD01. The sequence continues at coordinate 63,041 of CAYRXZ010000002.1, forward strand.
TCCACGTTATGATGTTGTTTTTTGAATCAAAAAATCCGTTACCGATTAAACTTTTGAAATCAAAAACTTCGCCGGTTAATTTAGCGGTTATCACCACGTCGTTGAGACCAACATCGGAAGAGTTATGGTAATTTATTTTGTATTTTAAAGTATCCCCCAAAGAAGCAATATAATTTAAATTGTCATTTAGGCTTATGTTTAAAATTAGCGGTGATGTGGCTATGCTTAATTGGGCAGATTTTTTATTAATAGAATATTTTTGTCCCAGAATTTCCGCAGTTATTTCGCCTTTGATTTCAAAATTATTTAAAGATTCGTTTGAATTTACTGCTTTGCCAGTAATTATAAAATTGCCCCCATCGCTATTGGCGGGGAGAGAGCCAAATTCCCAATTGTCATTTTCAGAAAAAGGAGCTATTGTTGCGTTTTTGAATGTGAAAAAAATTGGATACTCTAATTTCAATTTTACGTTTTCAAATTGTATATTTGAAACATTTTGATAACGAATCTCAACTTCAAAATCTTCGTTGTTTAAAATTTTTTGAGGGGCGGAAATGTCTAATTTTATTGCTGGTTCTTTAGCAGAAACATCAACAGTTTTTGTTTGTTCAAATCGCGCTTTTGATCCTAGTGCGGGAGTGTAATAAGAAATCTTAACGTTAAATTTTTTAATTGCTTGACTATCGGAAATAATCACAATAGGGATTCTCTCTTGAAAATAAGCGTCTTTGTCGAGATCGCCGAAATTTTTATCATAAAATCTTTTTTCTTGGCTTTCTCCCGCGAAAAATGCTCCATCGGGCAAAACAAGTGATATTTTTACGTCATTTAATGAATTATTAAAGTTATTTTTTACTCCAATGTCAACGCTAAACGGAACTCCTGACAGAGTATTTTGCGGGGCGTTTAGGGAAAAAGCGATATCTCGATTAACAAAATAAGAGTAAAGGTAAAAGCCTATTCCGGCGGCAACTAAAATAAAAACAGCGATTATCGTCCAAAAAATCGGTCTACTAATGCTGTCTATTTTTGAGTAGATTTCCGAATAATCCTTTTTAGATTTCTGAAATTCTGTGCCCCAAGCATTTTTATTTAAATCATTTAATGCCATTGTATTAAAATAATATTACTTCATTTTCTGGCGTTTTGGAAGCACAGCGTTTACATAAAAAAACTTGGTCAGTTTTCAAAAAAAATTCCGGCTTCTTTTTATTGCAATTCGCGCATTCGGCAAAGGCGGGATTAAAACCTAAAACACTTAACAAGTCTTTACCAGAAACATTATTTTTATTTTTTAAAAGAATCCATAAATCATTATCGGGTTGAAGTTCGGGTGTCATTTCTTTGATAAATTGTACGGTCGCTAATGACTCTAGAGATCTCTCCATTTTTTTAAAAGCTAGGGCATCAACTATTTGAAAGCCGTTTTTTTTTATTAAACGTACTCTTGTAAAATCAAGGGGTTGAAGATGTCCAATTAGTTTTGAAGTGATTTTTCTAGCGCCTTTAGCTTTAGCTAAAACTTTACCCAAACTTTTAGTATATAGACTTACAACCCTGTCATATTCGGCAAGGTCTTCAAATCCTAAAACTAATGCTTCAGTTAAAAACTCTTTCATACGTGTTGACAATAAAAAAATGTTCTATTATTATATCTATTATTATAATATTATTTATATATGAGCGATACACACAAAAGGGATGATAACTTTTTGGCAATAAGTATTTTGGTTGCCGCCATTTTAATTTCGGGGTCTGTTATTTATTCATTTGGAATAAAAAATCAAAATCCCCAAACAGCGGATTTAGAAGAAGCGGCTAAAGAAGCTATCGGCGCTTTGGACAAGCCTCAAATAGACGACAATGTTATTTTAGGAGATGCAAATGCTTCTCTCACAGTTTTTATTTTCAGTGATTATCAATGTCCGTTTTGCGAAAAATTTTATCAAGAGGCGGAAAGTCAAATTAGAGAAAATTATGTTAAAACCGGAAAAGTGAATATGGTGCATAAAGATTTGGCGTTTCTTGGTCAAGAGTCAGCCGATGCCGCTCAGGCCGTGAATTGCGCTAAAGATCAGGGGAAATATTGGGATTATCACGATGCAATTTTTGAAGTAGAAGGTCAGGAGGCTAAAAAAATCGGTAATAGCGAAAATACCGGAAACTTAAATCGCGATACTTTTAAAGAAATTGCTGCAAATTTAGAGATGAATACCAATGATTTTCTTTCGTGTTTTGATTCAAAAAAATATGCTTCTGAAATAGAAAAAGATTTAAATGAAGCCAGAACGGTGCTTTCGCAAATGTCTACGCCGACTATTGTTATAGGTAGTAAAATTATTCAGGGCGCTTATCCATATGCAACTTTTTCGCAAGCGATTGATGAAGAACTAAAAAAATAAATTAATTAAAAAACTTTAAGACAAAATTAGACACCTTAAAAAGCTGTTTTGCCTTAAACTCAGAACAAATTAAAGGGCGGAATATTAAAATAAAAGGCAAAAATGGCTTATAACGACAATCAACAAGGTGGTTTTCAAAGACAGATGTTTAAAGGTGATTGGAAATGCGCCAAATGTGGAGGTGAAATAACAGAGCTTCCATTTGAACCGAGTCCGGAAAGAATGGATCAGCTTATGTGCAAGAATTGTTTCCGTGAAAAACGTCAGTCATTCGGAGGTCCGAGAGGGTCTTTTTAAGGAGGGCATAGATTATAAGAAATCCCGTGTGAGGCGGGATTTTTTATTTGTATTATAATATTGTTATGGTTGTTATTCTTCATAATATCCGCAGTTTGTATAATGTAGGTTCAATATTCAGAACAGCAGACGCTGTGGGTATTGAAAAAATTTATTTGTGCGGAATTACTCCGGCGCCAATAGATTCTTTTGGCCGGTCGCGCCCGCAATTAACCAAGGTTTCTTTGGGCGCGGAGCGTTATGTGAAATGGGAAAAATTAAAAACGACAGGCAAATTAATCGATGAATTTAAAAAACAAAAATATAAAATTTTTGCAATAGAGCAAAATCCTAAATCTATTTTTTACTATAAAATAAAGATAAAAAAAGATACTTTCCCACAGGAAAGTATGGGGAAGATAGCTTTAGTTGTAGGAAATGAAATTAAAGGATTACCCGTTTCAATATTAAAAAAATCAGATAAAGTTCTTGAAATTCCAATGTTTGGAAAGAAAGAATCGCTTAATGTGGCGGTGGCTTTTGGCATTGTTGTTTTTAAAATAAGAGAATTGTATAATTAGCATTATGAAAATAGCGATAAATGGTTTTGGGAGAATTGGCAGATTATTTTTACGCGCCGCCTTCGTTGAAGCTTCGGCGGCCAAAGCAGAAATTGAAATTATCGCCATAAACGATTTGGGCGATTTAGAAAATCTTGCCTATCTTTTTAAATACGATTCCATATATAGAACTTATAAGGGAAGCGTTGAATGTGATAATGTGAATGGTTTTTTGATTATTGATGGGAAGAAAATAAAATTTTTACAAGAAAAAGATCCATTAAAACTTCCATGGAAAGATTTGGATATTGATTTGGTTATTGAAGCAACCGGAGTATTTGAATCATTTGAAAAAGCCAAAGTTCACTTGGATGTGGGCGCAAAAAGAGTTGTTTTAAGCGCTCCAGCTAAAGATGCGGAAGGAATTGCGGGAGGCAAAACAGTCCTTATTGGATTAAATGAGGACGATTTAAAAACTTGTAATCTTTCTTCAAATGCTTCATGCACAACAAATGCCGCTTATCCGGTTATCGCGATAATGGCTGAAAATATCGGTATTCAAAAAGCGGTTTTGAATACGGTTCATGCTTATACAAATACGCAAACAATAGTTGATTCATCGGTAAAGGGAAACGATTTCAGGCGGGGCAGAGCCGGGGCGCAAAACATTATTCCTTCAACAACTGGTGCGGCAATTGCGGTAACACGGGCGTTTAAAGAATTAGAAGGAAAATTCGATGGCATTGCTTTGAGGGTGCCTGTGGATGTTGGCTCAATCGCCGATATTACCTTTTTAGCTAAAAAGAAAACTTCAACAGAAGAAATAAATGAAATTTTTAAAAAAGCGGAAAAAGAACCGCGCTGGCAAGGGATTTTAAAAACAGTCGAAGAACAAATAGTTTCTTCGGATATCGTTGCTGAGCCATATGGAGCAATAGTTGATTTAAAATTTACTAAAGTTGTTGATGGTGATTTAGTTAAAGTTTTAAGCTGGTACGATAACGAATGGGGGTATGCTTC
>CAYRXZ010000002.1:67398-75188 GCA_964428615.1 uncultured Candidatus Saccharibacteria bacterium
ATTTATATTGGCGCTGACCATAAAGGATTTGAGCTTAAAGAATCTTTGAAAAATTTTTTGGAAAGGAAGGGATACGAAGTTATTGATGTTGGGAATATTAAATTTGATGAAAATGACGATTATCCCGATTTTGCCAAACTTGTCGGCCAGGCAGTGAGTCAAGATCCTACTGTACGTAAGGGTATTTTGATTTGCGGTTCTGGAGTGGGCGTAGATATTGTTGCGAATAAATTTAAAAGAGTGCGTTCTTCTTTGGTTTATAATCCGGATCAAGCATTTTTAGCGCGTAATGACGATGATGCGAATATTTTATCCTTGCCGGCGGATTTTTTGAATGAAGAAAATGCCCAAAAAATTTTAGGAGTTTGGTTGGCGACCGACTTTTCTGGAAAAGAGCCACACAGAAGGAGAATTGAAAAAATTAGCGGAATAGAAAATTAAATATTAGGGAAGTCCGACTTCCTTAATATTTAAAGAAGTCGGACTTCCCTAAAACCAAAACGTGGAAATTTTGAACGATAAAAAAATTAGATTTCTTGAAAGCACGGCTTGTTTGCTTCGGCAAGATGTTATTGAAATGATTTTAAATGCCGGTTCGGGTCATCCCGCCGGCTCTTTGGCGATGGCGGATATTTTTACCGCGTTTTATTTTTATATTTTGAAGCATAATCCCAAAAATCCAAATTGGCAGGAAAGAGATAAATTAGTTTTATCAAATGGCCATATCTGTCCAATCCAATACGCAGCTTTGGCAAGAGCTGGATATTTCCCGGTTGAGGAATTAAAAACTTTAAGAAAATTAAACAGTCGGCTTCAAGGACATCCGCATCGCAAAGCGTTGCCAGGGATAGAAACTTCTTCAGGTCCTTTAGGAGAAGGGCTTTCGCAGGCAATAGGAATGGCTTTGGCAGTAAAGCTCGATAATAAAAAAAATAAGATTTATTGTTTAACATCTGATGCCGAGCACAATTGTGGAAATACGTGGGAAGCGATAATGCTCGCGGGAAAATATAAATTAGGAAATCTCACAGCAATAATAGATAGAAATAACATTCAAAGCGATGGTTTTACTAAAGATATAATGCCGCTTGAATCTTTGCGCGAAAAATATGAATCTTTTAATTGGCACGTTTTAGAAGTTGATGGACATAATATTGAAGAGTTTATTTCGGCGGTGAATGAGTCGCGGGCGATTTTTGAAAAACCAACAGTCATCATTGCGCATACAATTGCCGGTAAAGGAGTAGATTTTATGGAATTTGATTATCATTGGCACGCCTTGCCTTTAAATAAAAAACAGGCGGAAAAAGCATTAAAAGAAATAAAAACATTAAAAGGGAAAATAGAAGAAGCAGATTGATATGGAGAAATTATCGGATAAAATTTTTATGGAAGATATTGAACAAAAAGCTACTCGCGACGGATTTGGCGAGGGACTGGTTATACTTGGAGAAGAAAACGAAAATATAGTGGGGCTTTCGGCTGATGTTTCAAATTCGTGTAAAATGAATTTTTTCGCCGAAAAGTTTCCTAAAAGGTTTTTTCAGGTTGGTGTGGCGGAACAAAATTTAGTTGGAGTTGCCGCAGGTTTGGCAGTTTCAGGAAAAATTCCTTTTATAGCAGCTTATTCAGTTTTTTCTCCGGGCAGAACATTAGAGCAAATTAGGACAACAATAGCTTATAATGATGCCAATGTTAAAATCGCCGGGCATCACGCTGGCTTATTAACAGGATTTGATGGCGCTACTCATCAAGCGCTTGAAGATATTGCTATAATGCGAACAATTCCAAATATGAAAGTGGTTGTTCCAGTAGATGCCATTGAAGCGAAAAAAGCAACAATTTTTTCGGCTAAAATAAATGGACCAGTTTATTTAAGATTTACGCGTGAAAAAACTTCAGTTTTTACGACGGAAGAAACGCCTTTTATAATAGGCAAGGCGGAAATTTTTTGGGATTCTTCAGCGACTTTGGGTCTTAAAAAGCCAGATGTTTTAATTATCGGCTGTGGTCCAATTTTATATAACGCGCTTTTGGCGGCGAAAGAATTGGAAAAAGAAAAAATTAGCGTGATTGTTTTAAATAACCACACAATAAAGCCTTTAGATGAAAATAAAATTATTGGATTGGCGAAAAAATGCGGCGCTGTAGTGAGTGTTGAGGAACATAGTATTTTAGGGGGATTGGGTGGGGCAATCGCCGAGCTTCTGGCTAAAAGCTATTCGGTACCGATGGAATTTGTCGGTACAAAAGATGTTTTTGGTGAAAGCGCCGCTCCTAAAGATTTATTTAAAAAATATGGTCTTGAGCCGAAAGACATTATAAGCGCGGTGAAGAAAGTTATTAAAAGAAAAAAACAACCCCGATAAGCAGGGTTATTTTGTGGTGGGCACACTAGGGATCGAACCTGGGACCTCTGTCTTACCTGCCCGCCAGAGCCGGAAAGAAATTTTTGGGTTTTAATTTGAAATGTGGGTGTGGAAGGGATCGAACCTTCGACCTCTGTCTTATCAGGACAGCGTTCTACCACTGAACTACACACCCAAAAATTTTGATTTATTCGGCTGGCGGGTCAGGACAAGCATTCTTCCGGGGCGATTCTCTATTTCTTTTTTTTGTAATCGCCCATTGACCGACTAAGAATTTTACTTCGTAAAATTCTTTCAATCAATCCACTGAACTATGTGCCCAAGTTATACTATTATTCTATAATTCCTAATTTTTTCAAGCCTTCCAAGTTAAACCTAGCATTTTTTTGCGTTTGGGAAATATCTTGACCGATTGTCTCACTAGTTTTATCAAAAAGAAAATTAATAGAATAAAAAATAAAAACTGCCAGAAAAATAATAAGTAAAAGGCTAACTAATATAAATAATAATTCTTGTTTTTTTTTGAACATAATTAATTACATTGAAAAAACCCTACCGGCAATTAATGCTTTAAAACTACTATTCTCTTTCCCAAAATCAAAACTTTCAACATTAACAAGATATTGGCTATTTTCAAGAATTTTTATAAATTCAACAAAATCTCCAATAGCCCCATTTCCAGTTATTTTGAAGTTAGTTTGCCAAAAACCTTTGTCTCCAACTGTTCCTCCTTGGCCAAGAGTGATGTTTGTGCTCAAATTATTTTGGGCGCCTATTGCGTTAATATTTTTTGGGAAAAGAACTAGGCGGTCTCTTTTGGGTAATATATTTTCAAGAGTGGTAAAGTAACCGCTTATTTTTTGAGAATCTTCTTTTAAAGAAGCTAATGAGTCAGCAACAGCTAATCGGGAAAGAAAAACAATTTTTTTCTCGCTTGTGTCTTCCGCTCTTTTACTAATATCAAAACCAATAAAAACTATTATTCCAATTAAAACTACGGAAATTCCCAATGGAATGCCAATTACAATTAGTAAGCGTTTTTTGAAATCCATTTAATTTAATATATCTTTTTATTTTGGCTTTTATATAATTATAAGATGAATAGAATAAAAATCAATAAAGTTGCCATTAATGAGGTTGGCTACCCTGATTTACTCAAAGAAATTCCGAGTCTGCCAAAAGAAATTTTTTATTTAGGAAATCTTTTAGATGAATCTTTAGCTAGGCGGTCGAAAATCGCCATTGTCGGTACACGTAAAGCAACAGCTTATGGTCGGGCTATTGCCAAAGAAATGGCTCAAGAGTTTGCAAAAAAAGAAATAGTCGTGGTTAGTGGCTTGGCAATGGGAATAGACACGGCGGCGCACGAAGGCGCGCTTTTGGGTGGAGGGAAAACAATTGCCGTTTTGGCTTGCGGGCTTGATTCAATTTACCCTGCGCAAAATGAGAATTTAGCAAAAAGAATAATTGAAACCGGCGGAGCAATAATTTCAGAATACTCAGCAGGAACAGAAGCTTTTAAAAATCAATTTCTTGAACGTAATCGGATAGTTAGCGGATTAAGCGCTGCTACGGTTATTATTGAGGCGCCAGAACAATCCGGAGCATTGGTAACGGCGCGTTTAGCGGCAGAACAGGGCAGGGAAGTTTTTGTTGTACCTGGGCCGATGAATCATTCTAATTATTTAGGCTCACATAAATTAATTAGGGATGGAGCAACGCTTATAAGTTCAATTGAGGATATCTTTGAAGATTTGGGATGGGATTTTAAAGTGGAAAAACAGAAAAGGTTCGAAGATTTAAATGAAGATGAAAAAAAGATTTTTGAAATAATAAGGCAGGTGGGGTTACCTGTTGGAATTGACAAAATAATTGAAATTACTAGACTTGAACCGCAAAAGGTTAATCAAATTATCGCTTTGCTTGTAATAAGGGATATTCTGAAGGAAACGGGCAATGGATATACAATAAAATGAAACTTTTAATAGTTGAGTCTCCCGCAAAAACAAAAACAATTTCAAAATATTTGCCTGAAGGATATGTAGTTAAGGCGAGCATTGGACATGTGCGCGATTTGCCGAAAAATAATAAAAAGGCCATAGATATCAAGGCCGGTTTTTTACCGCATTATGAAACAATTAAAGGAAAAGAAAAAATAATTTCTGAAATTAGAAATGATTCTCAAAAAGCTGAACAAGTACTTCTTGCCACCGATCCAGACAGGGAAGGTGAATCAATAGCATGGCATTTAATTGAAGCTCTTGATTTGAACGGTAAAAAAAATTTTAAAGTAAAAAGAATAACTTTTAATGAAATAACAGAATCCGCAATTAATGAAGCGCTTAAACATCCTAGAGAGATAGATTTTGATTTGGTAAAAGCGCAAGAAGCGCGCCGGGTTTTGGATAGGCTTGTAGGTTACGACCTTTCAGGTCTTATTTGGAAAAAAGTGCGTTATGGATTATCTGCGGGCAGAGTCCAGTCTCCGGCTTTGCGAATAATAATGGAACGAGAAAGAGAAGTTCGTGCTTTTGTGCCAGAAGATTATTGGGTTATAACAGGTGAGTTTTTGACAAATAAAAAGAAAAAAATAACATTTGTTTGTGATGATGAGCCGGGGAGTGAAAAAGAAGCAAATCGTATTATTGAAATCGCGAAGAAAAATAATTGGGAGATAATAGGAGTAAACCAGACAGAAACAAAGCGTTCTCCCCGGCCGCCTTTTATCACCGCTACTTTGCAACAGACAGCAAGTTCTCGTTTGGGCTTTTCGCCATCGCGGACGATGGGCATCGCTCAAAAACTTTATGAGCAGGGGTTTATAACCTATATGAGAACAGACAGCGTCAATTTAAGCAAGGAGGCGTTACCGCAAATTTATCGAATAATAGAAAAAGATTTTGGAAAAAATTATTTGTCGCCGAGAGTTTATTTTTCAAAAAGTAAAAACGCGCAAGAAGCGCACGAGGCTATCCGATCGGCAAATGCGGCAAAAAAAATAGCTGGGGCAAACGAAGAGCAGAAAAAGCTTTATAAATTAATTTGGGAAAGAACAATAGCTTCACAAATGGCAAACGCTGAAATTTTAAGAACAAAAATAAGCGCGAATGTGTTGAACAAACAGCAAACAATTCCAAATTTTTCCGTAAACGGCAGTGTTGTAATTTTTCCAGGCTGGCTTGCTGTTGATACTGCGAGCCTCGGAGAAAATATTGAACTCCCACAAATTTCAAAAGGCGATGTTTTGAAACTTTTAGATATTTCAAGCGAAGGTAAACAGACTGAGCCGCCCGGCAGATATACAGAGGCAGGTCTTATAAAAGAACTTGAAAAGCGGGGAATTGGCAGGCCCAGTACTTACGCCACTATTATAAAAACGATTCAAGATAGGGGTTATGCGATAAAGGAAGGTAAAACATTAAAACCTACGGATACTGGTGAGGTAGTAAGTGATTTTCTTGAGAAAAATTTTGCCAAATATATCAGTGATTCTTTTACCGCGGAAATGGAAAATGAATTAGATGAAATTGCCGAAGGAAAAAGAAAATACGAAAAAATGCTTGGCGATTTTTACAAGCCATTTTTAAAAGACGTTAAAGAGAAAGAAAAAACCGCCGGAAAAATCACGAATTTGGGTGAGGCGGACAAAAAAATAAAATGTCCGGTTTGTGACGGACAGATGGTGATAAAGCTTTCGCGAGTAGGAAAATTTTTAAGCTGCAAAAAATTTCCAGAGTGTTCCGGGGCGAGAAAAATAGACGGTTCTATTATGGAAGGTCCGAAAGAAACCGGAGAAGTTTGTCTGAAATGTGAAGGTAAATTAATTGAACGCGAAGGCAGATTTGGCAAATTTGTCGCTTGCTCAAATTATCCTAAATGCAAATTTATTAAAAAAAGTGCTGAAGAAGAGGCTAAAGCGAAGACTGGGGTTAAATGTCCGAAATGCGAAGGTGAAATTGTTGAGCGTCGGGGAAGATTCGGTATTTTTTATTCGTGCTCAAATTATCCAAAATGCGATTTTATAATGAAAGCGAGGCCAACAGAGAATATTTGCAAGCTTTGTGGTTCCCTTATGATGGAGGGGACTAAAACAATACCCGAAAGATGTTCAAATAAAGTTTGTCAAAATTACAATCCTCACAAAAAGTAACTTTATCTTAATTTGAAATACTTTCATAAATTAGATAAGCTTGGATTAATATGAGTGTTAAAATTTTATTGGAGGAATTTCAAAAAAAATCTCCTAAACCGGAGAGTGAATTGGAATTTATCAGAAAAGCTTATAAATTCGCCGAAGCAGCGCATAGCGGGCAAAAAAGAAAGTCTGGCGATTTATATTTTATCCACTCTTTTGAGACTGCTTTAAAAGTCGCCCAATGGCAATTGGATTATCAAACAATTACTGCGGCGTTGCTTCATGACATTATTGAAGATGGAAAAGGAATAGACTCAGAAAAAATAAAGAATGAATTCAGCGCGGAAATCGCTTTTTTAGTGGAGGGAGTGACAAAACTTGGTAGATTGAAGTATCGTACGCAAGAAGAAAAGCAGGCGGAAAATATCAGGAAAATGCTGTTAGCAATCAGTCACGATATAAGAGTTATTATTATAAAATTGGCGGATCGTTTTCATAATATGAAAACCTTGCATTTTCTTCCGCCGCAAAAACAAAAAAGAATAGCGCTTGAAACTTATGAAATTTACGCTCCATTGGCATATCGTTTGGGAATGACGGGGTTTGCGGGAGAAATTGAAGACTTAGCTTTTCGTTATCTTTATCCTAAGGAATATCAATGGCTTTTAGGGAATGTCCAAGAACGTTTTGAAGAACGTCAAAAATATCTAGAAAAGGTAGAACCAGTTCTTAGAAAATCGCTGAAAGAAAATTCCATAGAACCGCTGAAAATAGATTTTCGGGCAAAACGCTATAGCTCTCTTTACAAAAAGCTTTTTCGTAATGATATTAATTTGGATCAAATTTACGATTTGATTGCCTTAAGAGTAGTGGTTAAAACAATAGAGGAGTGCTATGCCGCCTTGGGAATTATTCATAATCTTTGGCCGCCGCTTCCCGGTAGAATAAAAGATTATATTTCTTTGCCAAAACCGAACGGTTATCGAAGTTTGCATACAACTATTTTTTGTCTTGATAATAAGCCGACGGAAATTCAAATTCGTACCTTAGAAATGCATGAAGAAGCTGAAAATGGAATTGCTGCTCATTGGGTATATGAGCAAAAAAAAGGAACGAAAGATTATCTAGACAGAAAAGCTTCCTTTGCCGAAAAAAACGAATTAGTATGGGTTCAACAGTTAAAAAATTGGCAAAGAGATTTTTCCAGTTCGGAAGATTTTTTGGAATCGCTCAAAATAGATTTTTTTAAAGATAGAATTTTTGCTATTACGCCGAATGGAGAAGTC
>CAYRXZ010000003.1:0-61268 GCA_964428615.1 uncultured Candidatus Saccharibacteria bacterium
TATTGGTTTTCGGCAAACCGGTTTTGTTTTATTTGGACGGGCTTAAAAAAGAAGCTGTTTCTTTATTATTTTATACAATTGGATTTTTAATTTTAATTGCCATTATTATATTTTTGACACTGTTAATTCTTTAAATACTTTTCTTGACAAAATCTCCTAAATTTGCTTAACTAAGCGTAGTTTTAAAGCACATTGTTATAATATGTATAAGCGTTTTTATAGGGATGCTCAACAAACTAACCGAAGGAGGGAATGATTATGGATGAGAAAGTTGTCAAGATGAAAAAAACAGCGGCACGCCTTAAAACAAAAGTCGTGAGGTTAATCGAAGAAAATCGAAGGTTGGGCAAAAAAGCCGAAATGTTTGAAAAAAAAAGTGACAATCTCGCCGCCGAACTCCAAATGCACAAAGATGCGAATGCGGTAGGGATAATTCAGATAATCAAGATCGCCGTGGCCATCGAAATGTTCGAAGTTAAATCGGCAACCATTGCCAATGCCGCTGCAGAACGAAAGCTCATTTGAAAACGCACCCCAAAAAGCCAATTCCATAAAAGAATTGGCTTTTAAATTTTCCTATTACAACTTACCCCTAAAAGACTTATAATATATCTAAATGCTTATAGACGACGTAAAAATAAAAATTTCTTCAGGAAAAGGCGGTAAGGGCGCCGTGGCTTTTAATAAAAACTTGATGAGTTTAGGACCAGCAGGTGCGACCGGCGGAAAAGGCGGAAGTATTTACGTTGAAGCCATAGCCGATTTAAGCGCTCTTAACCAATTCAGATTTAAAAAAATTCTTTCTGCTGAAGATGGAGGCGAAGGTCGGAGCCAATTCAGAGACGGTCGGGACGGAAAAGATTTAATTTTAAAAGTTCCAATTGGCACATTAATTCATAATTTAACAAATGGAGAAGAAGTTGAATTGATAAAAATTAGCGAACGCGCTCTTTTGGCAAAAGGCGGAAACGGCGGAAAAGGAAATTTTCATTTTCGATCTTCCCGTAATACAAGCCCGAAAGAATCCCAGCCCGGCCTTCCGGGAGAAGAATTTGAATTAAGATTGGAATTAAAGCTTATTGCCGACGTCGGTTTTGTCGGTCTTCCAAATGTTGGGAAATCTAGCTTATTAAACGTGCTTACAAACGCCAAAAGCAAAGTGGCAAATTATGCCTTTACTACACTTGAGCCAAATCTTGGAGTTTATTATGAATTAGTTTTAGCTGATATCCCCGGATTAATTGAAGGCTCTTCTCAAGGAAAAGGTTTAGGAATAAAATTTTTGCGCCACATTGAACGAACAAAAATAATTTTTCATTTTATTTCCGCCGAATCTCTTGACCCACGCAAAGATTATAAAACCATTAAAAAGGAACTTGGTTTGTATAACGACGAGCTTCTTAAAAAAGAAGAGTATTTATTTTTAACAAAAAGCGACCAACTTCCGCCTAAAGAATTAAAAGTTAAGCTTTCAGTTTTAAAAGGAATAAACCCGAAAGCCATAGCCATATCTATTTTGGACGACAAGAGCGTCGATGAGGTTAAAGAAATCTTAAATAAAATTAAAGCTGAAAAATAGCCTATTATCTCCTTCCTCGATAAGGGCTGAATTTTTTATGTTTGGTAAATTTTTTATTTCTACTGAGATTTCCCCCACTAAAACGCGGTTCTGTTTTTTCACGTATCAAATCACTTTTTCTAAAGGGAGGCAGTTGGGGAAGTTTCGAAAGAGGTAGTGTTGCTCGAATAAGTCGTTCTATTCCCTTCACTTTCCCGCGCTGGTCGGGCGTGGCAAAAGAAATCGCATGTCCGGCAGCGCCTATGCGCGCTGTTCTGCCGATGCGATGAACATAATCTTCAGAACTTTGTGGAAGGTCATAATTTAGAACAAGCTCAATTCCCTTTACATCTATCCCCCGTGCGGCAATATCCGTTGCCACAAGAATGCGATATTTGCCATTTCTGAATCCTTCGAGTGCTTCTTGCCGTTGTTTGAGAGAACGATTTGAATGAAGTTCTGTAACGGTATGCCCCATTGAACGGACATTTAAAGCTATTTTCCGCGCCGCAAATTTTGTTTTTATAAATATTAAAGCGGAACCGCGATATTCATATAAAAGTTTTTCTAAAAGCCGAGGTTTATCGTTTTTTTCCACAAAAAAAAGTTCTTGGGTAACTTTTTCCGCCGTAGTGCCGGAAGGAGCAATCTCAACGCGTAATGGAAGCTTCATATTGGCCTGTGCCATGACAATAATATCTCTTGGCATTGTTGCCGAAAAAAGCAAAGTTTGTTTCTCACGAGGTACTTCTCGAAGTATTAATTTTAATTGCGGGGCAAAACCCATATCCAGCATTCTATCCGCTTCATCAAGTGTGAGCACGCCAATCGATTTAAGTGAAATAGTTTTTTGCTCCAAATGATCAATAATTCTTCCCGGAGTGCCGATTATAATTTGCGGATTATTACGAATATCCCGAATTTGATGACGAATTGGTTCCCCTCCAATAAGGACAGCCGTTTTCACGCCGAGAGGCGTTCCAAATTTATGAAAAACTTCATTTACCTGGGAAGCAAGTTCTCTTGTCGGTAATACCACGAGTCCTTTTTTGCCGCGAAGCGCAGCCTGAATCATTGGGATCGCGAAAGCGAATGTTTTGCCAGTGCCTGTTTGAGCAACACCTATCATATCTTTTCCTTCTATAGACGAAGGAATTGATTTTTCCTGGATTGGAGTGGGAACTTTAAAATTAAATTTATCAAGTATTTCCAATATGTTCGGAGCGATACCAAGATTGTAGAAACCGGAAGATTTCCCCATTTTTATATATAATATTTAATTATTGTGATTGAATACTTAAAAGTTCAACCCAAAAAATTAAAGTTGAACTCGCGGGTATTGAACCGTAATCTTGGTTCCCATAAGCAAGCGCCGGCGGAATAGTAAGTTTTCTTCTACCACCTACTTTCATTCCTACGACTCCTTCGTCCCAACCCTTGATAACTTGCCCCGCGCCCAGAACAAACGAAAATGGCTGATTTCTATCATAAGAACTATCAAATTTTTTTCCATTCTCTAAAACACCCGTATAATGAACACTGACAAAATTTCCGGCAATCGCTTCCGCGCCCGTCCCAATAATTTCATCTATCACTTGCAAACCGCTTTCTAAAAATTTCGTTTCCATTTTATTGTTATTTAATAAGTCTTCTTCCACTTTTTTGTCGTTATTTTTTAAAAATAAATAAATACCAATTAAGGCAAAAAGAATTATCACAACGATTAATAAAATAATTAAGTTTTTATTCATCCCACACATAACTTACACAATCAACGAATTGCCATATTATTACCGACATAATTCTTAAATGTGTAATTTTAATAATTTTTGATTAATGAATAACCCACATTTAAACTTAGCGTAAGTTATGTGTGGGATTCATGTAGTTTATTTTATATAAATTTAAATAAAATTACAAATAAAGAATCCCCGGAACAGCATGAAGCTAGTCCGGGGATATAATGTTTTTCTACATCAACTGAGTAGTCAGCGCAGAGAGATAAGACCTTTCGCCGTGTTGAAGCGTAAGTGTCCCAAAAATACTCTGCCCTTTGAATTTCTCGATAACGCAGGAAAGTCCGTTGCTGATAGAATCCAGATAAGGCGTATCTATCTGGGAACAATCGCCCGTTAGTACCACCTTGGTGTTTTCGCCTGCGCGAGTCAGAATTGTCTTCATCGAATGTGGGGACAAGTTTTGTGTTTCATCCACAATTACAAACGTATTATTTATGCTTCTCCCCCTGATAAAATTGATCGGCATAATTTCAAACTGGCCGCTTCTGATAAGATAATCTGCTGTAATTTCGTGGCTTTTGCCGGAAAACTGCTTTTTAGGACTACGACCGTTGGTTTTCAAAATAAGATTGAGATTGTCGAAAATCGGTTTTGTCCAGGGGCCGAACTTTTCTCCGATGTCTCCCGGGAGAAACCCCAATTTGTTGCCTATTTCTTCATTCGGCCTGTAAACCTCAATGCTCTTATAAACACTTCCAAGTTGGTCAAAGGCTGCCAAAAGCGTTAACAACGTCTTTCCCGTACCGGCCTTCCCCGACAAAGCAACAAGTGAAATTGTTGGGTCAGTGAGCAATGCATAAGTAAGCGCCTGCTCGTTATTCCTGGGCACGATAGAGGAATTCTTTTCTTCTTTTAGGTAAGGTTTTTTAACCTTAATCAAAACACCTTCGGCTTTTTTGAAAATTGCCAATACATTTTTCCCATCGACAATTAACTCAAGACATTGATTCGGCAGCAATAAATCGATTTTCGTCTGGTCTGATCCCGAGAGTTTCTTTACACGAAACAGTCCATCTTGATTTATCAATCTGAGAAGTTCGGGTTCCTGAAGCGACACCTTGGCAAATCCGGAATATAACTCGTCAAGTTTACTGATACTTTTGTCATCTTCATAATCCTCAGAGTCAATCCCAAAAGCATTTGCCACTACTCGTAGATTAATATCCTTACTAACAAGAGCTATTTTCTTGTATTTTCCTGCCGACTCATTTTTCCATCGAACTGCCGCGTCAATGATTCTGTTATCATTTGTCTTTTCAAGACCGGACATGCGTTTCTTGAAAGTTTTGTCATCGCCATTGCAGTCAACAACGATAATGCCACCGCTTTTTGTCTTTACTCCTGAAACCAATGATCCACAACCCCGATATTCATCTAGAAGCCGGGAAACCGTACGGGCGTTAACTCCTTTTTCATCTTGAATCTTTTTCGCGCGGTCCAGTTCAGCCAGAACGTAAATTGACAAAACCACAATGTTGCCGTCCGAACTGAGTTTTTCAACAACGCTTGGGTCATGCATGATTACGCTTGTGTCAACAAAATAAACATTTTTGCCGCTAGGGAAATTCCGCTTTGCTTTGCTATTTCTTTCCATGACTTCCTCCTATATTCGATTTAGTATTATATTGCTCTGATTTATTAATTTTTGCTCTGTGCTAATTTCAGTATGAATCTGAAAATTTTAACTGTCAACAAAGATATTAACAATTAATTTTTAATGTCCCTTCTAACTCTTTTTCTCTCAATTTCGGTAAGAAGCATTTTTCTTATACGAATGCTTTTAGGAGTAACTTCTACCATTTCGTCGTCACCGATATAACTTAAAGCATCTTCAAGTGTAAGTGTTAATGGTACCTCAAGTTGGTCTTGAAGTCCTTCATTTTTAGACCTGAAGTTTGTGAGTTCTTTTGTTTTGCAAACATTAACCGGAATATCGCCAGACTTCGCGTTCTGACCAACAACCATTCCCTCATAAACCGGCACTCCGGCACTCATAAAAAGTTTTCCCCTGCCTTGAGCGGCAACTAAACCAAAATTATTAGAAACACCTGTTTCGGTAGCAACAATTGAACCGCGCGTTTCGGATCTAATTTCTCCTTTATATTCTTCATAACCTAAAAAGATGCTATTCATTATTCCCATTCCTTTTGTGCTGGTTAAAAATTCTCCGCGTGAACCGATTAAGCCGCGTGTCGGTATAATAAAATCCATATAAACAATCCTTTGATCAATTCTCATTTCCTTCATTATGCCGGAACGTTTACCTATCATTTCAATAACAGCTCCAGAATATGCCTCAGGAGTTTCAATTGAAACAAGTTCCATTGGTTCTAATTTAACGCCCCTTCCGCCAATTGACGGATCTTTAAAAATAACCTGAGGCTTAGAAACTTCTAATTCAAAACCCTCACGGCGCATTTTCTCAATTAAAATCGCCAAATGTAATTCTCCTCTTCCAGAAACAATCCAGCGGTCGGTTGTCTCGCCCGGAGCGACTGAAAGAGCGACATCTGTTTCAAGCTCATGCTCAAGCCGGTCCTTTAAATTGCGAGAGGTCGTGAATTCGCCTTCTTTTCCTTTGAACGGCGAAGTATTTACTCCAAAGGTCATTTTTATTGTCGGTTCATCTATTTGGATTGTTGGCAAAACAATTGGATCTTTCGAATCGGCGATAGTTTCACCAATTGAAATATCAGGGATTCCGGCAACGGCAACAATATCTCCGGCATTCGCTTCTTCAACATCAATTTTATTCAGACCGTCAAAAAGCATAATTGAAGTAAGTTTAATTTGTTTTACTGTTCCTTCACGATTAATATGAGCTACGGTTGCTCCTTTTTTTAAAACTCCAGAATAAAGCCTGCCTACCGCGATTTTACCTTTGTAATTATCATACGCCAAATTAACTGTCAGCATTTGCAATGGTTTTGATTCATCTACAGCCGGTTCGGGAATATATTTTATAATTGTTTCAAAAATACATTCCACATTTTTCATTTTTTCAAGAACCGGCTCATAACCGGCCTTGCCTGCAATTGCCGAAGCGTAAATTACCGGAAATTCAATTTGTGATTCACTGGCGCCAAGTTCAAAAAATAAATCATATGTGGCATTTAAAACCCACTCCGGTCTGGCGTTTGGTTTATCTATTTTATTTATTATCACAATTATTTTATGCCCCGCCTGAATGGCTTTTCTTAAAACGAATTTTGTTTGCGGCATCGGACCCTCTTTCGCGTCAACAAGTAAAAGCACGCCATCAACCATGCGCATGATGCGTTCAACTTCTCCGCCGAAATCGGCGTGTCCAGGGGTGTCAACTATATTTATTTTTATATCGTGATATTTAATTGAGGCATTTTTAGAAAAAATGGTAATTCCCCTTTCCCTTTCAAGATCATTAGAGTCCATAATCAAATCTTTCGGAGTATCAATTTTTATCTTGAAATTTTCCGATTGCTTTAAAAGGGCGTCAACTAAAGTAGTTTTGCCGTGGTCAACATGCGCGATTATTGCTATATTTCGTATATTCATAATTACACTAAAAATGCCCAAAAGGGCTTTCGGTTAATATTAATACAATAAACCGATAAATTCAATATTTATTAAAAAAGGTTTATAATAGAGTTTATGTTTTCACTTGAGCAAATAATCGAACTTTTAATTCAGTATAAATATTACATTCTTTTTCCAATTATGATTATTGAGGGGCCTATAGCGACTGTTATCGCCGGTTTTATTGTTTCTGTCGGAGTTATGAATTTTATCATAACTTATTTTGTAGTTATTGTCGGAGATACAACTGGTGACATAATTTATTATATTATTGGTCGCTGGGGGCGGGAAAAATTTTTAGAACGGTGGGGTAAATATATTGGTTTTCCGGTTGAAAAAGTTATTCCAATTGAAAAACATTTTGAAGAGCACGGCGCCAAAACGTTATTTATAGGAAAAATGGCGCAAGGCATTGGCGGAATTTTTCTCGTTGCCGCCGGCCTGGTTAAAATGCCATTTTTAAAATTCCTTTCGGCGAATCTTTTTGCGACATTAGCTAAATCTTTCGGTTTGTTATTATTGGGTTATTTTTTTGGCCAGGCTATAAATAATATAAATTCTATACTTGGTGTAATTAGCGCCATATCAATCGGCATCGGTATTATTGTTATTTTCTTTTTTTTCTATCGTCAAAAAATGGTAGATGTAAAAATTTAATACTATGGAAAACGACTATCTTAAAAAGAGTTTTATAGAAACCGCAAACGGAAGAATTTTTTACTTTTACGATAATTCGTTTCCAAACAGACCATTTGCCGTTTTTCTCCACGGACTTTCTTCAAACCATACTACCTGGCTGAAACCAATGGAGGTTTTACATCAACATAAATACAACGTTTTAGCGCCGGATTTACGCGGGCATGGATTTTCCGATAAAATAAAAAACAAAAAACTTTACCAACTGCCGGTTTTTTCCAACGACCTGCGCGAAATAATTAAAAAGGAGGGAATCAACAGCTTTATTTTAATTGGCTATTCTTTCGGCGGCCAAGTCGCTCTTGAATATGTTTCAAAATATCCTGAAAGTATCAAAGGACTTGTATTATTAAGCACAAATCACATTAATCCCTTTAAATACTGGAAAATTAATCTTTTGACCCCGATTGCAGTTGGCTTCCTTAATTTACTGGCAATAGCGTTATTGTGGCAAAAAAAGAAAACTTATTATTATTACCAACACGGGAAAGCTGAAGGTTATTGGGGCTCAGTAAAACATGGTTTAATGACAATGCCCTTATCTATAAATTTATGGATGCTTTCCAATATGGCGAATATTGATTTCAAAGAGTCTATTAAAAAAATAAAAGTTCCTACTGATATTGTTTGGAGCAAAAAAGATTTTTTTATCACAAAAACCGAAATTAAAGATATGGCAAATGCAATTAAAGGGGCTAAAGTTATTATCTCTAAAAATGAAAACCATTTCATCGGAACGAATTCGCAAAACGAAACCATTGAAATTATTATTAATTTTTTGGATAATAAGTTTATATGAGAATAGCTATTTTTAGCGACACTTTTCCTCCTCAAACAAACGGCGTGGCAAACGTCGCTTATCAGTCAGCGAAAAATATTTCCGAACTAGGGCACAAAGTGATTGTTTTTACCGTTTTCAAAAGAAATAGTATTTCAAATATTTCAGATTCGGAAAATTTAAAAATTATCCGATTGCCTTCCCTGCCTGCTCTTATTTATCCCGGTGAACGACTGACAATTCCTTTGGGTATATCATTCCCCTATATCAAAAGGTTTAAACCCGATGTAATTCACGTCCATACTCCTTTTTCGGTTGGTCTCGAAGGCGCTTTAGCGGCAAAGCTTTTTAAGATTCCACTTATCGGCACCCATCACACTTTTTACGACCATTATCTCAAACATATTAAACTAGATTATAACTGGATGAAAAAATTTTCTTGGAAATGCTGCGTCGGTTTTTATAATTTTTGCGATTTGGCGATAAATCCGTCAAAGGCTTTAAATGACGCCTTAAAAGAAAAAGGTCTTAAGATTTCAACCGAAGTAATAAGAAATTCAATTAATACTAATTTATTTCAACCGATTTCAAGCGCCAAAGAAAAAAAGCTTATCAAAAAGAGTTTTGGCATTGAAAATAAATCGGTTGTTTATATGGGACGATTAAGTTACGAAAAAAGCATCGATAAGGTGATAAAAGCGTTCGTTTTGATGCTTGATAAAAAGCCAAATTTGAAATTAATGCTTATTGGCGACGGCCCGGAAAAACAAAAATTAAAGAATTTAGTAAAAGAATTAAGTATAAAAGACAACGTTATTTTTACGGGCTTCCTTTATAAAAACGAGCTCGTTAGAGCTCTTAGGGCAAATGACGTATTTTTAAGCGCTTGCAAAAATGAAAATATGCCACTTTCTGTAGCTCAAACAATGGCAGTCGGGTTACCCCTTATAGCCGTTAAAGAGAACGGGCTTTCAGAATTAATAAATGAAAAAATTAACGGATTATTTTGCAAGACTGATGACCCGGAAGATATGGCGAAAAAAACTTTAAAATTACTTTCGAGTCCTGCTTTGCTTAAAAAATTTGGAGCCGGTTCGCGAAAAATGGCAATGAAATATTCGGATGAAAAAATAACAGAATTATTAATAGAAGCGTATAAAAAAATAATTACTATTAAAAAGCATGGATAAAAAAATATTTATTTACCTTTATTTAGAGTTTTATAATTTTTTAGGAGGTTTTCTTTATAAAAATATTGGTACCGGCCTGCTCTCCTCATATGACAATCAAAAAAAAACACTTAAATCGCTTGGCATAAAATTCACGGAAAAATGGGACGACTCTTGCGATATTTTACAAATAAACACACCATGGTTTAAATCGCTTTGGTTTATTAAAAAGGCTAAAAAATTAAATAAGAAAGTTATAATTTTGTCTCATGTTACCGCCGAAGACGCCAGAGATGTTTTTTGGTTTAATAAATATTTTTTCCCATTAATCAAAAAATATCTTGTTTATACTTATGGCTTGGCAGATTTTATTTTAGCTCCCAGTGAATATACAAAATCTTTACTTGTGAATTATGGTTTGCCGGCTGAAAAAATTATTGTCCAGTCAAACGGCGTGGATATGGATTTTATTTATCCTGACGCGCGTAAACGCGCCGAATACCGCCAAAAATACGATTGCCAAGGATTTACTATCGGCACGGTCGGGCTTGTTATCCCGCGAAAAGGAATTGATGCGTTTTTAGCGACTGCGGAAAAATTTCCAAAAAATAAATTTATTTGGTTTGGCAAAATTTACAGCGCTTTAATGGCAAAATCTTTGCCGAAAAATCTGCCGGCTAATGTAAAATTCACCGGATATGTTGAAGATCGCAATGCAGCCTTTAATACCCTGGACACATTTATCTTTCCGTCTTATGAAGAAAATCAAGGCATGGTTATTTTGGAAGCCGCAGCGATGGGCTTACCTATTATTGTCCGCGATATTCCGGTTTATAATCCATGGCTTAAACACGGCATTAATTGCCTTAAAGCCAAAAATAACGAGGAATTTAAAATTCATCTTAAAAATATCATCAAAGACAAAAAATTGCGGGAAAAATTAAGCAAAGGCGCGTTGAAACTCGCCGAAAGCGAAGACATTAAAACTCAAAATAAAAAACTACTTGAGACTTACCAAAAACTTTTGGTATAATAAATAATTAAAATGTTCAAAAAAATTATTGATAAAAATAAAATATACTGGTCGCAAAAAGAATTTGTCGGTTCAATAATCACTGGTGTTTTATTTTTAACCGCGAGTTTGTTTATTAATTATTCCGCCGGCAGCTTTGCTACCCAAAAAGCGGGCAATGGGGTCACAGATCTTTTCCTTGATAATGTTCCACTTATAGATATGGGATTTTTACTTGTTTATGGAGCGCTGGTACTCTTAATTTTTATTTTAATAATTATCGTCTGCGAGCCGCATTATTTGCCATTTACCCTTAAAGCTCTTGCTATGTTTGTTCTTATTAGGTCTATTTTTATTGTTTTAACACACATTGGCCCTTATTATGAATTTGCTCCGCTTCCACCGAATAAATTAATGGGCACAATAGCATTTGGCGGAGACCTTTTTTTCTCGGGTCATACCGGCATTCCATTTTTAATGGCTTTGATTTTTTGGAGATTCGTCAGTCTGCGATTTATATTTATCGCCATTTCCGTAATTTTCGGAATCAGTGTTCTTTTAAGCCACAT
The DNA here is from genome assembly GCA_964428615.1 of uncultured Candidatus Saccharibacteria bacterium. Lineage (GTDB taxonomy): Bacteria > Patescibacteriota > Minisyncoccia > UBA6257 > UBA9933 > QYPD01. The sequence goes on from CAYRXZ010000003.1 coordinate 11,137, forward strand.
TCACTATTCAATAGATGTCGTCGCCGCATTTTTCATCACTTACGCCATCTTTGAAATGGCAAAAAACTTCTTTCCTAAAAGTTATAAATTGATTTCGGAGTAAAATCTACCCATGCCCCGCGAGGCAACGACGATATTAATTTTTAGGCAACTCACAATAGAAGTGCTTAAATTCAAAATCTGATTATAAAAATAATCTAGTTTAATTTCTTTGAAAAATTGTGTTGCTTCCATTGTCGTTGCTCTACGGAGCGTGCCTTATCTCCAAAACATCCCCGTCTTGCACGACATAGTCTTTGCCTTCCAGTCTTAACCAGCCTTTTTGTTTTGCCGCGATCCAAGAGCCCGTCTCAATAAGTTTTTGCCAATTTACAGTTTCGGCGCGGATAAATTTATTTTCAAAATCAGTATGGATTTCCCCAGCTGCTTTTGGCGCTTTAGCTCCCCTTCTAATGGTCCAGGCGCGAGTTTCGTCTTCTCCTGTTGTCAAAAAACTTATTAAATCCAGAATTTCATACGCTTTTTGAATTAACTTATTTATACTATCGGAATCCGCTTCCGCCAAATTAATTATCAAATAATCCGCTCCTAAAGATTTTATTCGCTCCTTAAGTTCATCATTAACATCTTCCGGCGCGCCGTTTAATAAGTAAATCTGCGGCTTAACTGCCAGCAAATTCATTTCTTTGACTATCGGTTCTTCCAATAAATCTTTATCTAAATTAAAAAGTAAATTTCCCTTATTTAATTCTTCGCGGATTTTTTTCAAAATCTCAAAATCTTTGGCTTTTTGTTTATCTCCGCTTCTTGCTTCACCTTCAAGTTTGCTAAGTCGTTTTTCAACGCCGTCCAAATCTTTAAAAATCAATTCGGCATTTATAGTTTCCAAGTCTCTTATCGGGTTAACTTTTTCTTCAATATGAATAATTTCAGAAGATTCAAAACAACGTACAACTTCAACAATCGCCGCTACGTCGCGAATATGAGAAAGAAATTGATTTCCCAGCCCTTCACCTTTATAAGCGCCCCTAACCAAGCCGGCAATGTCATAAAATTCAACAACCGCTGGAATTGTTTTTTTTGACTTGCTAAGTTTTGTAAGCTTATCTAGCCGTTCGTCAGGAACTGCAACCACGCCCACATTTGGATCTATTGTGGCAAAAGGATAATTAGCAACGTTAATTTCCTGATTCGTTAGCGTCTTAAAAAGCAAAGATTTACCGACATTCGGCAAACCCACTATCCCAATAGAAAGTTTCATGTTGTAAAATTAACAGATTTAAGGGGTGTTTTCAATGGGCTTTTATTCAATTGTTTAAAATAATATTTATGATAAGCTATTTATAAATAGAATAAAAAGTGGATATAATAGCAAGTTGGTGATAGATCTTTAATAGTTTAAAAAAGGGAGGAGGGCATAATTATGAGGACGAAATTGGTACTTGTGGTGAATCTGGTTTTTTTCCTGACTTTATCGCTCTTTTTTATCTCGGTAGCCGACGCGGCAGAAAAAGATAAGCAACCGACGATAAAAAACGCTTTGTCGGAATTACCCGAAGAAGTACAAAAAATGCGGGCAATATTCAACGAGACGGTTGGCGGTGAAGTCGCGGCGGACACAGATTATCTAAATCAACTTTCTCAAGACGCGGCCCGAAAATTTTTATCTTTAAGTGAGGAAACAAAACTGTCGCAGTATTTTTTATACGTTGACCGCAACCCCAGTAAACAAATCGCTTTTGTCGGATTTTTTAACGCAACGGACGGAAACGTGGCAATCATCGGACTAGATAAAATTTCTTCCGGCAACGAGAAGCGGAAGGGATTTTTTATCACACCTATAGGTGTTTTCAGAAATTCGCCGGACTTTATCAGTTATCGCGCCTTGGGAACAAAAAATGAGAAGGGCTGGCGGGGACTAGGCACTAAAGGTAGTCGGGTTTGGGATTTTGGCTGGCAAAAAACCACAAAAAACGGCGAGGAAAGAATGATAAGGTTTCTACTTCACGCTACTGATCCGATCTTTGGAGAAAAAAGATTGGGCAAAATCGACTCCAAGGGTTGTATCAGAATTTCGGGTAAGTTTAATCAGTTTTTGGACCATCATGGCCTGCTGGACAGAGAATACGAAGCGCAAAAGGATAAAAAAAGGATTTCCTGGATATTTAAATCTAATCGCGAGCCAGCTCTTTTTGCCGGTCAATATCTACTGATCGGCGATTCTTCTCAATAAATATTATCTTATAGCAATAGCGCGGAAAGATTTTAATAATCTATCCGCGCTTTTTATTTTTAATAAATAACACGCGCCACTAACAATATCTATATATCTATTCATGTCACAGCCATGCCAATTGAAAGTTTCATGGTTTTATGGTATATTTTAAATTATAAATCAAGGTCGGGAAAATTAATTAAAAATCATCAATCCTTCGATGTAACTCGGGATTGTCCTGAGCCTGCCGAAGGACAAAAATATGCCAAATATAATTTGGACAATTTCAGGAATAGTTATCTTTTTAATTTTAATCTCCATTAAACAGATTAACCAGTATCAAAAGGGAGTTAAATTTAAATTGGGAAAGTACATTGGCCTAATGGAGCCCGGCTGGAGACTGGTTTGGCCAGTAATTAATTCTTATCAAAAAGTTGATTTAAGAGTAAAAGCTGTTGACGTGCCAAATCAGGAGGCAATCACCAAAGACAATATCTCGGTTAGCGTTAACGCGGTTATTTATTATAAAGTCCATGAAGCTGATAAGGCGATTATAGAGGTAGAAGATTTTTACTACGCTATTTCACAATTAGCCCAAACAACAATGCGAAATGCCGTAGGCCAAGTAGACTTAGACGACCTTCTTTCCCAGCGAGATAGGGTTTCTGAGAATATTCGATTGATTATTGATAGAGCGACCGACCCCTGGGGAATAAAAGTTCTTAATGTTGAGTTAAAAGACATAACACTGCCGGAAGAAATGAAAAGAATAATCGGGAAGCAGGCCGAGGCGGAAAGAGAAAAAAGAGCCTTAATTATTAAGGCTGAAGGGGAAGTAGTCGCCGCCAGCAATATGGCTAAGGCCGCCCAAACTTTATCCGGGTCCGAAGGAGCTCTTCATTTGAGAACTCTTCAATCAATAAATGATGTAAGTTCTGATAAATCAAATACTATTATTTTTGCAGTGCCGTTGGAAGTTCTTAGAGCCTTTGAAAGGTTTGGAAAAAAATTATCGGATAAGTACAAGGCATAATTATATAAATAAGAATTCAAGGTCGAAAAACGAATTAAATTTGATTATAAAAATATGTTTGAAAAATTATTTGGTAAAAATGACGCTGAAAACCCTGAAATTAAAGAGCCCGAAACGCCAGTTGAAACAAAAAGAATGGTTGGAATTGATCCTCAAACTGGCGTGGTAATGACAGAAAAAGAAGTCAAAGAAGAAATAAAAAATAGACAAGAGAACCCTGATCATTTTCGCGATTTAAGATAAAGACTCTTCCATTTCGGAAATAATTTCCGCCGGCAAAGGTTCTCCGGGTTTAGTTATCCCCGGATACCGCCAGGCGGAAATTATTTTTGTAGTAATATCATATTTTTGATTTTTTATTTTTGATTTTTTATTTTTTACTATCATCACCCATATTTCATGTGGGTGTTTTTTACTTCCGGCAGCTTGCATCATCGCTACTGTATTTGGCGCTATACCGGTTTCTATCCTTTTGGGAGAATTTAAAACCCGCCTAACTCTTTGTTTAGACAGGCCGTGAAACCTCATCTTTACTTCTGAATGTTTAGTCCAGAGTGTATTAAGATACATTTCTAGTAGTAGAAACTCGACCACCCAAAACAAAGCAAGCCGAATATTCTTTATTTAATAAAGAATATTTTATCATAATAATGACTTAAAATCACTAAAAAGCTTTGTTTTGCGAGGCGAGCTTTTGTCGAGTTCTAACTACCGGATACTATCTGCGACTCTTTTTCTTAGCCGCTCTTTTAGATTTCTTAGTTACTTTCTTTTTTGAAGCTTTTTTAGCAACTTTCTTTACGGCTTTTTTTACAACTTTCTTTACTTTTTTCTTAGCCATTTTATTTTTTTATAAATTAATTTTTTCGACCTTTAAGATTAATTTCATTTTTTATTTATAAATCTATCTATACTTTAATTTTACAATAAATTTGCTATACTTGTAATGTTAATAACTCAAATTAAAACATTATGGCAAATATAAATAAAATTATTCCATGGGCTTTTGTTTTTTTATTAATTGCTTCTTCGTTTGGCTTAATGGCTTATTCTTCAAACCAAGAATCGGCAATTATGGATGAACTCGCGCATATTCCTGCCGGATACGGCTATGTAAAATATCTTGATTACCGGCTAAACCCCGAGCATCCGCCATTGGTTAAGGCTATAGCGGCGATTCCACTACTTTTTCAAAATCTAAACTTCCCCACAGATAAATCATCTTGGTTAAGCGATGTTAACGGCCAATGGACGGCTGGAGCGCAATTTCTTTACGAATCGGGTAACAACGCCGACCAAATAATCCAAAACTCGCGTTTCGGACCAATACTTCTAACTCTTATTTTAATATTATTTATTTATATCTGGTCCAAGGAATTAATCGGCCGCTGGTGGGCGCTTCTACCAACCTTTCTTTTTGCCATGTCGCCAACCGTTTTGGCGCACGGACATTACGTAACAACCGATTTAGGCGCGGCATTGGGGATATTTATATCCACTTATTATTTTGTAAAATTTCTTATTCATTCAAATAAGTGGAATCTCGTTTGGGCGGGATTGGCTTTTGGCATCGCTCAATTGATGAAATTCTCCGCGGTTCTGCTTATCCCCTTTCTTGGAATTTTGGTAATAATTTTTTCTCTTTTTGTACTGCGAGAAAAAAGATTTGCTTCTTTAATAAAATATTGTCTTGCTACGGCTCTTATTTTTGCTATCGGTTTCATTTTAGTTTATGCCGTTTATTTACCATTTATTCTTAATTACCCTATCGAAAAACAAAAAGCTGATACAGAATTTATTCTTACTTCATTCGCGGGCGGAAATGACGGCGGTTTGCAAACTTGTAAAGGAATACGGTGTCTTGCCGACATAAACATTATGATGACAGAAAATAAAGTATTACGGCCGCTTGGCGAATATATGCTCGGCGTCTTAATGGTTTTGCAACGCTCTTCTGGAGGTAATACTTCTTATTTCTTGGGCGAAGTTTCAGCTGCGGGATGGTGGTACTATTTCCCGGTAGTTTTCGCCCTAAAAGAACAAATTGCTTCGCTGATTTTAATCGCTTTCTCGCTTATTTTATCCATTTGGCATATTGTGAAAAATATCAAGTATCAAGTATCAAGTATCAAGTATAAATTTTTAGATTATCTCTCAACTCATTTTTCTGAATTTTCAATGATGCTTTTTGTAGTATTTTATTGGGTTTATAGTATGAAAAGCCCGTTAAATATCGGTGTTCGCCACATTTTACCTACCCTGCCGTTTATTTACATTTTAACCGCATCGGGAATTAAAAGATGGCTTAATAATGGTAGTTTTAATCAAAGAGAAAATTTTGAAGTGAAAATTAAAAATTTTAAAAATGATTTCTTAAAAATATCGTTTAAGGGAGTTTTTGTCGGCGCGATTGTCGTTTGGTACCTTGCTGAAACTTTACTCGTCGCTCCTAATTTTATTTCTTATTTTAATGAATTCGGCGGAGGAACAAAAAACGGCTACCAATACGTAACCGATTCAAACTATGATTGGGGGCAAGACCTAACGAAGTTAAAAAAGTTTATTGCGGCATGGGAAATAGGAAATAATGCGAAAATAGATAAAGTTGCTGTTGAATACTTCGGCGGAGGAAGTCCGACTTATTATTTAGGCGATAAATTTGAAGCTTGGCAATCTTCTAAAGGCAGCCCTGCAGACGCCGACATATATTGGCTTGCGATTTCCATAAACAATCTTCAAGGCGCGTTAGGCAGACTCGCTCCGGGCCAAAATCGCAATCCCGAAGACGAATACCAATGGCTAACAAAAATAAAAAATCCGTATCAACCGGATTACAAAGCAGGGACCTCGATATTTATTTATAAATTATAAATAAAAAAACGCCTAAATTCTAAATCCTAAATTCTCTATTTAGGTTTAAAATACGCCCTATTCTCTACTCTAAAATCAATGTAATCGATTTTTTGCAGGCCGGTTTTTTTTAAATCGTTAATTGCCGCTAAAGTAAACCCGGGATTAAACCTCAAACTAAAATATATTTTGGGTAATGATGTTTGTGGTTGGTCAAAAACAATTTCTTGAAAAGCGAGATTTTCTAATTCTAAAGCTCTTATTCCAAGTCCCGACCTTTCAAGAATACTAAAAATTTCAATTAAATTTGGAGTTAAATTTTCATTAAGAATAAAATCTCCCAATTTTAAATTTCTACCCGAAAAATCATCAACTTTATTTATGGCATTGCCTTCAATTTCCGGCGCTACCGCGAAAAGAGCGCCATTTTTATCAAACCACCAACACGCAGATTCCCGTAAATTAACGGGTTGATTTTCGCTGATACTATTATTATCTGTGTCATTCTGTGTATAATCAGCGCTTGTTTGCGCCTGAAAAGAACACCATACTCCAAACTTTTCTCTTAATTTCACACTTATGTTAATTGTTCTTTCAATATAGTCTTTTTTAAAATTTATTTCGGCAATTTCCGGACTCTTTTCAAGTTTCGTTAATTTATTGGCATTCCAAACTAAAATATTATCTGCGCCAAGAAATTTAGTTATTCTCGATTGATTGCCGAAAAAATCTTTTAAATTACTTATCAGACTCGCGTCAAGTTGCGCGTTATCAATGCTTATGTGTGTAATGTGAAACATCGACGAATACACAACTATATAAAGAACTCCGCCAAATAAAATCAAAAAACTCGCCACTCCAGCGATGATTTTATATTTAAGGAATTTTCTATCTTCCCTTTTATATTTTTTATTAAAATTAATATATGTGGGAGTCATTTTAAATTTGTCTATAAAAAAAGAGCTTAAATTATTGTCAAAATAAAAGTATAATCTACCTAATAGTTTATAATAAAGAACTTGCCAGATTTATTGGTTTAGCACCACAGATATGCATCGGCTCCTTAATATCTAATTCTTTCTGTGTTTGCGAACCCATACGAAAAGTAATCGCCATCACGCCAATAACTTTATTAGTTTCAATGTCTATTAACGGACACCCGCTATTCCCCGGATTGCTTATCGCATCAAGGATAAACCAATTCCTTTCATGTTCCAAACTAACACCATCCCTCTTAATATTACTAATCATTGTCTTATTTGTTATGAGTGTTACCCCAAAACCATCACGCATAAGTTGAGCTGCATAAGGAAATCCTATAAAGTAAGCATCTTGTCCTATTTTTACAGATTCAGAATCGCCAATTTTTATTTTCTTTAGAAGAGTATCTTTGTAATTCTCTATTTGAAATAACGCTATATCATAATTATCAATTTTTTTAATTAATTTAATAGGTGTCCACTGATAACGCTGAAAATCATTTTCTTTTTCTTCTATTATTACAAATGCTGCTAATTTTTCCCTTTGTTCGTCGTTTAGCTGGTTATAAAGATGCGCCACTGTCAATATTTTACCGTCGTTAGAGACGCAGAAACCGCTGCCCAAAATTGTTACCTGCTTAGAATCTAAACTAAAACCGATTGCAACAACAGAATTTCTCACGTCTTTAATTTTCTCAATTAATGTTTTTTTAAACATGTATCAACTTATTTTAAATAATTATCCGATTTTCTCCACTCCCATATATCCCCGTAAAACTTCGGGAACCAAGATTGAGCCGTCTTTTTGTTGATAGTTTTCGATTATGGCAATAATCATTCTGCCAATGGCAAAAGCCGTGCCGTTTAGGGTATGAATAAATCTATTTGTTGATTGTGAATTGCGAATTGTGGATTTACAGCGAATATTTAATCTGCGGGCCTGAAAATCTGTGCAATTGGAAGTTGAATGGGTTTCACGGTATTTATTTTCGCTGGGAATCCAAGTTTCAATATCATATTTTGCCGCTGCCGGAGAGCCTAAATCACCAGTGCAAATATTTAAAACATGATAAGGTAATTTAAGCGTTTGCATAAGCTCTTCTTCAATACTCAAAATCAATTCGTGTTCTTGTTTTGAATTCTCGGGATTACAAAAACTAAACATTTCAATTTTATCAAATTGATGGACTCTTAAAATACCTTTTGTGTCTTTGCCGTATGAACCAGCCTCGCGTCTGAAACAAGTTGAAAAAGCAACATACCTTTTGGGTAAATCTTTTTCATCAAAAATTTCTCCACCATGCATAGGCCCGATTGACTGTTCGGAGGTGCCAACTAAGTACAAATCGTCTTTATCCAAAAAATAAGTTTCCTCCTGGTCTTCGTGGCGGTCAACATAACCCATAGCTTTCATCATTTCGCTTTTTATCATTACCGGCGGCACAATAGGAATAAATCCGTGCTTACCCGCCATTTCCATCGCCAATTTAACCAAAGCGAATTCTAACATTGCCGCTTCACCCTTAAGATAACCAAAACGGCTGCCGCTTGTTTTTGAAGCAGTCTCCGTATCAACAATGTCGAGCTTTTGCCCGAGCTCCATGTAATCTTTCGGCTGAAAATCAAATTTTGGCAAATCGCCGACGGTTTTTAAAACTACGTTTTCGGAATCATCTTCACCCACCGGAACATCTTCAAAAGGAAGATTAGGAAATTTGTTTAAAATTTGTTTTCTTTTTTCTTCAGCGAAACGCAAACCCTTTTCCAATGATTGGATTTTTTCTTTTAAAACCTTAGCTTCTTCTAGCCATTCGGCATGCTCAGGCCCAGTTTTTCTTTCCTCGGAAAGTTTTTTCTGCTGTGAGCGTAAGCCGTCCGTTTCTTCGGTTAGTTTCCGCCACTCTTCGTCGATTGTCAAAAACTCGTCAACTAAAGATGGGGCATAATTTTTCTTTTTTATCCCTTTTTTGACGATTTCCGGATTTTGGCGAATAAAATTTATATCTAACATTTTATTTATTCGTATATTCGTAATAAATTCGTTGTTCGGTGATTTAAGTTATTTTAAGTATTTTATACTTTATTTTACCAGAAGGAGCTTCTATTTCCACTGTATCGCCCCCTTTTCGGCCCAAAAACGCCCTTCCTAGAGGCGATTCGTTTGAGATAAGGTTTCCCTCAGGATTTGACTCCTTTGAGCCAACAATGGTGTAATTAACAATTTTTACGCCTTTTTGAGCTTCTACTGTTGAACCCACGCCAATAATATCTTTATTCGCATTCTTTTTAATTATAGCAACTTCTTTTAATGATTCTTCAAGCTCGAAAATTTTTGCTTCTAGTTTTGCCTGCGCATCTTTGGCATCGGAATATTCCGAGTTCTCACTCAAATCACCGTAATCTTTGGATTTTTTAAGCCTATCCGCTATTTCCATGCGACCTTCAATTTTTAGCTGTTGAAGCTCAACTTTTAATTCTTCATATCGTTCTTTTGTTAAATAAGTTTTCATATATTATATTTTCCTGTTATTAATTTCCATTTAATTTTAAAAAGCTCTTTTAGCGAGCGGAAATAATCCATAAAAACTACCTTGCTTTCTGCCGGGTTTATCCATGTAACCGGGATTTCTTTTATTTTATATCCTAATTTTTTAGCAATGATTAATATTTCTATATCGAACAGCCATTTCATAACAGTTTGACGGGAAAAAATTTTTTCTGCAGCTTCCGCCGGAAAAATTTTGAACGCTCTTTGCGTGTCATGAATTTCCCAAATAGTCAAAACTCTTATCAAATATTTAGCCAGCTTACCCAATATTCTGCGGTACCCAGCATCGTGTTCTTCTATTTTTGAATCTTTTAATTCAATTGAACCGATTACAATGTCGTAACCTTCTTTCAAATACGGCCAAAATTTATCTAAATGATCTATACTAATAGCATTATCCGCGTCTATAAATAAACGGTATTCACCTTTTGCGTCAAGAATCCCCGCCTGAACTGCTGCTCCTTTGCCAGGAGTTTTACAATCAATTACTCTTAAATTCTCAACTATGTGAAAAAATCTACTAATTACTTCTTTTGTGGCATCTGTTGAATTATTATCCACAACAATAATTTCGTACTCATAGTCAACTTTTTTAAAATATTTATCAAGCGCAACCAAAGTCATAGGCAATCGTTTTGCCTCATTATATGCCGGAATAATTACCGATAAATGTGTTTTCATGTTTAATCATTTTAAACTTAATTAATTTTACGTCAATACTTTCCGCCCCTTTTCTGTAATAACTATTGTATGCTCAAAGTGCGCTGATAATCCGCCATCTGCCGTTGCCCAGCTTTCATCTGGCCTTTGAATAATTCCCCACGAACCGGTTGAAAGCATCGGCTCTATAGCTAAAACCATTCCCGGTTTCAAGACAATCCCCCTGCCTTTTTCGCCAAAGTTATATATTACCGGGTCTTCATGTAAAGCCAATCCCGTACCATGACCCGTTAACTCCCTAAGCACGCTTAATTTATTTTCACGCGCTACTCTATCAATGACATAACCTATATCGCCCAAAGTATTGCCCGGCTTAGCGACTTTTAAAGCTTTTTTAAGGGCTGTTTTTGTCGCTTTTATCAAAATTTGCGCTTCTTTAGAAATTTTACCCAAACCAACAGTTAAAGCTGAATCAGCAAAAAAACTTTTACCGCTTTCGCGATATTCCACACCAAAATCGATTTTTAGAATATCTCCAGATTGAAGCTTATAATTATTCGGCAAGCCATGTACTATAATGTCGTTAAGCGAAGCGCAAATTGAAGCGCCAAACGGCCTTGAAGACGCGTCGGGTTTATAACCTAAAAACGCCGGCTGAACATTATTCTTTTTGCACAAGTGGTACGCAAGATTATCCAGTTGTTTCAAAGAAACTCCTATTTTAACTTCTTTCTCTAAAATTTTAAGAATTTTTGCTAAAATCTTGCCGGTGATGGCAATATTTTTTATTTCTTTTGGAGATTTTAAAAGATTTGCCATTATTTTACCTTACCAAGAATTGTTCTATGTATTTTATAAGGCGCGGGCGTACCATCTATTTTAAAGATTTTATATTTTCTTTTCTTGAGTTCATTAAAAATCGGCTTAGTGCGATTTTCGTATTCATTTAATCTTTTAATAATACTCTCTTTATTGTCGTCTTTTCTTTTTATAATTTTTCCTCCGCAAAACGGACAGAATTTTATTTTATATTTTTGCGCCATAAACGGACTGCCGCAAACGGAGCAAGACAAACGAGCACTTGTCCTTTTAATTGATTCTTTTAATGGAATGTCTAAAATAAAAACTGAAACGTTTTTCTTACTGTAACATCTATCTAAAACATCCGTTAAACCGGTTTTATTTTTAGAACTTTCGCCCTGATCGTAACCGAAAGCTTCATAAAAAGTCCGCGGAGAACCGCTGAAAACTACTCCTTTTTTAAGAACAGCCATTTTCTTTATCGCCTGAGCAATAATTTTTAAAATCCACGATGGCGTGTTAAGAACACCGGCTTCGTTCAGTTTACGCTCTCTTTGAATTATCTTATCGTTTTTTGAGGCCGGGTCGTAAAGAATAGCCCTTAAATATTGGCCTGTGTCAAAATGAAAAAGGTCTAATTTTTTAGCTAACAGTTCCGCTTGAGTCCCTTTCCCCGACCCCTGCGGACCCATTATTATAATGGCTCTCATAAATTTTCAATTATCAATTCACAATTATTAATCAAATATCAATTTAATAATTTTTAAACATTTAATAATTAAACTATTTGAAAATTAATAATTGGAAATTGAAAATTTGCTTATATCTCCTCGTATTCCCTCATTATCAACTGAGAATTGATTTGTCTGATTGTTTCAAGCGCAACAGAAACTACAATTAAAAGTGCGGTGCCACCGATAGTCAAAATTTTAATGCCCGTTGCCATTTGAGTGAGGTTTGGCAAGATAGCTATTAATCCTAAAAATAAAGCGCCGGAAAGAGTCAAACGATTGATTATTTTCGAAAGAAAACCCGTAGTTGAATCGCCCGGTCTTATACCCGCGACAAACCCACCTGAACGCTGAAGATTTTTTGATATTTCCTTCGGGTCAAAAGTAACTGCTGTGTAAAAATAAGTGAAAATAAAAACTAGAAAGAAGTAAAAAGCGCTGTAAAGATATTGGTTATTAAAAAGATAATTAACCCAATCCGTAAGCGTAAGAGATAAACTCTTGGAAAAAATAGCTACTGCCTGCGCTATAAACTGCGGGAAAAGCAAAATTGAAATAGCAAAAATTATCGGAATAACTCCCGCTTGATTAACTTTAAGAGGTAAATAACTTGAAGCGCCGCCATACATCTTCATTCCTCTAACTCTTTTAGCGTAAGCAATTGGAACTTTTCTTTCACCTTCATTTATAAAAACTACGCCGGCAATAACTAAAATTCCCATAACGGCAAATATCAAATATACAGGCAATAGTTCCTGATTAAAAGAGAAAAGCGCCTGACCTATGGTTGATGGAAGCCCCGCAACAATACCGGCAAAAATTATTAAAGAAATTCCATTACCTATTTTTTGTTCCGTAATAAGTTCGCCCAGCCAAATTAAAATCATTGTTCCTGCGGTAACAATAATAACGCTTTTTACTAAATCAAAAAGCCCGAGTTGCGGCAAAACTCCTTGAGAAGCCAAAAGATTTAAAAATCCATATGCTTGAAGCGCTCCTAAAGGAACAGTTATATAGCGCGACCAGCGATTAAATTTTGCCTTACCGGCTGCTCCTTCTTCGTAATACATTTCTTTTAAGCGCGGGGAAATCATCGTTAAAAGCTGCATGATAATCGTAGCAGTAATGTAAGGCGCGACCCCTATCATGACTATTGAAAGATTGCTTAGCCCGCCTCCGGAGAAAAGATTAACAAAGCCAAATAATTGACTGGAAGCTAAAAATTCCTTCAATCTTATGGCATCTATTGAAGGAATTGGAATTGCGGATAAAACTCTGGTGGCCGCGAGTAAAAGTGTGACAAATAAAATTTTTTTTCTTAAATCCGCTATTTTAAAAAGTTGAATGAATTTATTCATTATTTCATTAGCTTATTTTCCCCCCGGCTTTTTCTATCGCTTCTTTCAATTTTTTTGAAACCTTAAGTCCAACTATTTCAACTGCCCCTACCGGATCCCTCCCTTTTCTTGAACCGACAATTTTTATATTTTTTTCAGACTTGCTTATCAAGCCGGCGAAAAGTAAAACTTCTCTGTTAATTATGCCGCTTTTTACCCTAGAGGTCAAAAAATCCAAATTTAAAACAACCGGCTTTTCTTTCAACGGTTTAAATCGAAAACCGCGAAGTTTCGGCATGCGCTGAATTAAATCTCTTTCTGCCGGCCTGATTACATGCCCTGAGCGAGATTTTTGCCCTTTCTGTCCTTTCCCCGAATAAGTGCCTCTCTTGCCTCCCCTGCCGACACGTTTATGGGTTTTTAATTTAGTTTTAGGCTTTACTTGATGAAGTTGCATAATGTTTAATTTTGTGTTTTTTATTTATTATCTTTTGTTTTTAATTTTTTTAATGCTTCCACGGCCGCTAGGGCGTTCGTTAATTTATTTTTCGTTCTACCCATACATTTCGCCGTAGCATCCCTAACTCCAGCTAAAAGTAAAACAACTCGGACTGCTCCTCCAGCTTTAAGCCCATGGCCTTTCTTCGCCGGCTTGATAATAACTTTTGCCGCGCTAAACTTCGCATCTACTTCATGAGGAAGTGTTCTATCTTTTAGGGAAATTGTTATTAATTTTTTTTTGGCATTCAACTTAGCTTTATCAACAGCCTGTGCTACATCTAATCCTTTAGCTACACCAACGCCGACCCTACCCTTTTCATCGCCAATAACAACCGTCGCGCGGAAACGAAATCTTTTTCCACCTGCAACAACACGCGTAACTCTACGCATATCTAAAACTTTTTCTTTAAATTCGCTTTTTGGTTTTATTTGTCTTTTATACATCGTTTTGTTTTTATTAGTATATTAGAATTCCAAGCCCCCTTTCCTAGCGGCATCAGCAACGGCTTGAACCCGGCCATGATAATTATAATTTCCTCTGTCAAAAACAACCTTTTTAACTCCTTTTTCAATAGCTTTTTTAGCAATAAGTTCACCGAGTTTTTCGGCCAATTCTTTTCCGGTGGATTTCGTTTGTTTTTTTAATTCCATAGTTGAAGCGCTTGCCAAAGTTTTTCCGTTTTCGTCATCTATTATTTGAACATAAGTATAACTATTACTCCTGAAGACAGAAAGTCGGGGACGATCTAAAGAACCAGACAATCTTGCCCTTGTTCTTTTTTTTCTTCTTTCTTTTATTTTATTTAAAATTTTACCTTTTTTCATTTCTTTATTTTGTCGTTCCGGCAACTTTCTTACCAGCTTTTCTTCTAATTATTTCATCCTGATACATTATACCCTTTCCTTTGTACGGTTCAGGTTTTTTGAAAGCTCTTATTTTTGCCGCTGCTTGCCCAACAGCCGCCTTATCAAAACCAGAAACTTTAATTATGTTCTTGTCTACTGAAACCTTTACTCCATCGATAGGAGTAAATTTAATCGGGTGAGATAATCCAAGATTTAAAACTAAAGTTTCTCCCTCCATATTAGCCTTGTAGCCAACTCCTTCTATTTTCAATTTTTTTTCAAATCCAGAAGTTAAACCAATTACGGCATTATTTGCCAATGCTCTAATTGTCCCCCAAAGCGCTTTTGTTCCTCTTAAATCGTTTTCCGGAGAAAAAGTTATTTCTCCATCTTTTATTTCAGTTTTTATTGATTTGGGGATTTTAAAGCTTAAGTTTCCATTGTTTCCTTTCAAGTTTAAAAACCCGTCGTCTACTTTTACCTCAACGCCTTCAAGAATCGCTATTGGTTTTTTCCCTATTTTACTCATTTTTATATTAGTATATTAGTAATAAATTCGTTATTCGTTGATTTCTACCATATCTCAAATAATGCTTCTCCGCCGACTTTTTTCTTCTGCGCTTCCCTGCCGGTCAATATACCTTCCGGGGTAGAAACAACCAACAAACCATATCCTGATTTAACCGGTTTTATATCTTTATACCCAAGGTACATTCTCCGTGACGGTTTGCTTATAAATTTAACGTCGGTAACAGCACCTTCTTCCTTATTATATTTCAACTCAATTTCAAAAATCTTTTTTGCGCCCTTGCCTTTTTTTTCAAAACCAGAAATATACCCATTTCTAGAAAGGATTTCCAAGACGCTTTCGTCCGCTTTTGAATAAGCCGATTTCATAATATCTTTCTTAACTGCCTGAGCATTTTTAATTTTTATTAATAAATCTATATACATAATATAATATTTACCAGCTAGATTTTTTTATGCCAGGTATTTCACCACGAGAAGCTAATTCTCTAAAACAAATTCTGCATAATTCAAAATCTCTCATATATCCTCTTTTGCGTCCACATTTAAAACACCGCCTGACGATACGGGTCGAATATTTCGGTTTTTTTTTCGCTCTCGCGATTACTGATTCTTTTGCCATAAAATTATTATTTTTTAAACGGTATTCCAATTAATTTGTATAAATCTATCGCTTCTTCTCTAGTTTTTGCATTACTTACCATACTAATTTCCAAACCAAAGTCAAACCTCGCCACATCAGAATTTATTTCAGGAAAAACAATATGTTCTTTTATACCTATCGTTAAACCACCATTTTTATCCACATTTTCTATTTTTATTCCCCGAAAATCGCGGACGCGCGGTAAAGCAATATTTATTAATCTTTCAAGAAAATCACGCATTTTTTTACGCCTTAAAGTTATTTTTAAGCCAACAATCTGACCTGCTCTTAATTTAAATCCTGCTATTGATTTTATTGTTTTACAAACCACTGGCTTTTGTCCGGTTATCGAAGACAAGCTATCTATTATCTCCGGCAGAATTTTGTCCTCAAAATTTTGCTGTTGGGAAATTTTACCCACGCCAACATTAACGACAACTTTTTCCATCCTTGGATTTTTTAATTTATTTTTATTCGTTTTCTTTTCCATAGTAGTTTTAAATGAAATATAAAAATAATAAATTTCTGTTATTTTTTAGTTTATTCTATGTAGATGCTCCGCATTTTTTGCAGACTCGCGTTTTTTTACCTTTATTCACAACTCCGCCCGTTCTTGTGGCTTTACCGCAAACCGAACAAACAAGCATAACGTTTGAAATATTAATTGGTCTCGGAACCGAAACCGTTTCTCCTTTTTCTCCCTGTCTTTTAGGACGGACATGTTTTTTATAAAGATTCAAGCCGTCTACTAAAATTCTGCCTTTTTTAACAAAAACTTTAAGAATTTTCCCGGTTTTATTTTTATCCTTGCCGGCAATTATTTTTATATTATCGTCTTTTTTTAATTTCATAAAATATTACGAATTCGCATATTAGCATAATTTATACTATTTCTTCCGCCATTGTCGCTATTTTTTCATAACCCTTTTCTTTTATTTCCCGCGGGATAGGTCCGAAAATACGAGTTGCTTTCGGCTCTTTTTTCTCAACAATAACAACAGCGTTTTCATCAAAACGGATATATGAACCGTCCGGTCTTCTTAATGGGTTTCTCTGTCTGACTATCACGGCTCTTACTATATCCTTTTTCTTCAAATTTTTTCTGGGTTCCGCTTTTCTCACGGAAGCAACTATAACGTCTCCTATTGAAGCGTAGCGTCGCCTGGTTCCTCCGAGCACCCTAAAACAACGGACTATTTTCGCCCCGCTATTATCTGCAACTTTTAAAATTGAACGTTCTTGAATCATAAACTTCGTTAATGTAGAATTTAGAATTAATAATTTTCTTAATTTAATTCTTAATTCTGCGTTCTTAATTCTTAATTAATTTTTGATAAAATTTTCCATCTTTTATCTTTTGACATCGGCTTTGTCTCTTCAATTACAACTTTATCGCCAGTCTTATACTCGTTTTTCTCATCGTGGGCTTTAAAATTCTTGGTTACTTTATAATACTTAAGGTAGCGCGGATGCTTTTTTAAGCGCGTGATAGCTACCACTCTTGTTTTTTCCATTTTATCGGAAACTATTGTTCCTTTTAATTTCCTTTTCATAATTTAATTATTTGTTTGTTCGTTTATTATCGTTAATATCCTCGCCACCATTTTTTTAGTCTTTTTTATTTCTTTAATATCTTTCACTTTCCCTTGGCTTAAATCAAACTTAAACTTTCTTAATTTTTCGCGATAATCAATCAACTCTTTATTAAGAGTTTCAACCGGCTTTGTTTTTAATTGTTGAATTTCTTTGTCTTTCATTGTGATTTTGAAACTATTCTTGTTTTAACTGGTAGTTTATAGCCCGCTCTTTTTAACGCCTGTTTTGAAGCCTCTTCCGTTAGCCCATCAAGTTCAAAAATCATTCTACCGACTTTTACGGGAAAAACATAATATTCAACAGTTCCTTTTCCGCCGCCCATCGTAGTTTCAGGAGGCCTTTTAGTAATCGGCTTATCAGGAAAAATTCTTATCCAAATCTTACCGCCTCTTTTAGTGAAATTTGTTATTGTTTTTCTCGCCGCTTCTATTTGGCGTGAATTTATCCAACTATTTCCAAGAGACTGAAGGCCAAAAGAACCGTAAGACAATTTTGTCCCCCTAGTTTCAACCTTTCTCTTCTTTGATCTGCCCTTCTGCCATTTCCTATGTTTTACTTTCTTAGGCATTAACATATCTTATTTATCAAACACATCACCTTTATATATCCAGACCTTTATCCCTATTGTTCCGTATGTTGTATGAGCAGTGGCAACACCAAAATCTATATTTGCCCTCAACGTCTGAAGAGGTAGCTTCCCCTTACCTAAATGTTGTTCTCTGGCGATTTCCGCTCCGTCCAACCTTCCTTTAACCAGTATTTTTGCGCCCTGAACATCTCTATTTTGTATTATTTGATCAAGATGTTTTTTTATTGTCCGGCGATGAGGAATTCTTTTTTCCAAATCCCAGGCGATATTTTGAGCAGTAACATTCGCCGAAACTTCTTGTCTTTTTAATTCTTCTATATTCAAACTCAAAAAAATATCTCCTTTTATTTTTCTGGTTTTTCTAAGTTTATTTAATTTATTTTCCAATAATCTAGTTAAATCTTCCGCTCCCTTACCACCACGACCTATTATTATTCCCGGACGCGAAGCTTTTATTGTTATCCTATAATTGCCCCCCGCTTTTTCTATTAAAATTGAATCTATACCGGCGTTGCCAATTTTTTCATTAATTATTTTTCTAATCAAAATGTCTTCTTCAAGCAAGGCGCCGAATTTATTTTTTTTGGGGAACCAGTTTGCCAACCATCCCATAACAATACCCGTCCTTAATGAATTTGGTCTAATTTTTTGTCCCATAATTTTTAAATAGATTTTCTTCTAAAGAATTTTTTCGCAAAGCCAGGCTTTTTATCAACCTGTTTTTGCGCTTCCGCTCCTTTTGATTTCTCATGATCCTTTTCTTCTTTTTCCTTTTTGTTCTGTTTTGTCATTTCCTCTTTTACTCTCTTAGAAATTTTTTCAGGTTTGGCTATTTTAAAACGCGCTGTTTTTGATTTTTCTAATTCGCCTAAAACCAAAATTATATGGCTGCTTTTCTTTTGAATACTACTCGCTCTGCCCATCGCCCTTGGCATAAATCTTTTCAATGTCGGTCCTTGGTCAACTCTTATTTCCTTAACAAAAAGATTTTCCACATTTAATTTTTGATTATTTTTCGCGTTAGCAACCGCTGAACGAAGTAATTTTAAAACCACCCCGCTGGGTCTTTTGGGGTTAACTAATAATTGGGCTTCGGCTTCATTTACAGAAAGCCCTTTTATCATTTGCGCAACTAATCTTGTTTTTCTGGGCGCTATTCTTAAATAATTTAATTTTGCGATTTGAGTTTTCATAAATTAATTACTTTTTCTGCGACTCTTCAGTTTTCTTTTCTAATTCTTTTTGTATTTTTCCTCCGTGCCTTACAAATTTTCTTGTTGGAGAAAATTCTCCAAGGCGATGGCCTATCATTTCTTCATTGATTTTAACCGTTATAAAATCTTTACCGTTATGAACGCCGAAAGAAAACCCAACCATTTCCGGAGAAATTTCAGAATCGCGAGACCATGTTTTAATCGCTCCGCCATCAGCCGGCTTCAAGCTAGCTATTTTTTTTAACAGCTTTTTATCAATATATGGACCTTTTTTTGATGATCTTGACATTTTTATTTTTTATTTTTTACCTCTACGTTTAATTATCATTTTATTTGACCACTTCTTTTTCTTTCTTGTTTTTCTTCCTCCTGTGATCTTACCCCACAATGTCTTAGGCCGTTTTGTCCCTCTCACACTTCTTCCCTCACCTCCTCCATACGGATGATCAACAGGATTCATAGCTGAACCACGGACCGTCGGTCTGATACCCATTCTCCTTGAGCGTCCGGCTTTCCCTATAACCACTAAATTATGGTCTGTATTTGAAGTCTGACCCAAAGAACCAAAACTTTCCCATGAAACTTTTTTTATTTCTCCAGAAGACAATTTTAAATTAGTATAACCGTTTTCCTGAGCTAAAATTTCGGCATAAGAACCGGCAGATCTTGCAATTTGCCCTCCTTTTCCTTTTACGATTTCAATATTAAAAACAAAATATCCAACAGGAATATTTTTTAATTTCAGTCTATTGCCTTCTTTCAATGGAGCGTTTTCTGCCACTAATAATCCATCGCCCGCTTTCATATTTTTTGAAGCTAAAATATATCCTCTTTCGCCGTCTCTATAAACAATACGAGCAATAAAAGCTGTTCTGTTTGGATCATATTCCAATCCTTCTATTCTAGCTGGAACATTCAGTTTATTTTGCTTTAAATCTATCATTCTGTAAAGCTTTTTTACTCCTCCGCCTTGATGACGCACAGTAATTCTGCCTTGATTATTTCTGCCGGAATTACTTTTTAATTTCTTTAATAATTTTTTAATCGGTTTTGCTCCGCTTAAAACGCTGTAATCAACAGTTGTCATAGCTCTTCTTGATGGAGTTGTAGGTTTGTATTTTTTCATTTCTTTATTATTGTTTCGGCATTATGTCTATACTATTTCCTTCTTTTAGCGTGATTACCGCTTTTTTAAAGCCGGAAGTCCTACCTACGCTTCTTCCTAATCTTTTACTCTTTCCGCCAATATTAGTTATATTCACATCGGCAACTTTAATGGAATAAATTTTTTCTATTATTTTTTTTACTTCCGGTTTATTAGCGCTTTTATCAACAATAAAAACATATTTCCTTAAAGAACCCGCGCTCACGGCCTTTTCTGTAACCCATGGCTGCTTAATCAACAAAACTGAACCTTTTTTATTTTTAATAACTGATTTTGCCATTTTTATTTATAATGATTTTCTATTTCTTTTACTGTTTCTTTTTCCAAAATTATATTTTTCGCTTTTAATAAATCATGAACATTTAAAGATTTAGAACTGATAGCGCTGACATTTTTCATGTTGGCGATTAATTTTTTTATATTGTTTCCCGAGGTGGGTATAATAAGAGTTTTGAATCTTAAATCGGTTATATTTTTTAAAAAAATATTCCAGTCTTTAGTCTTGTTAACAGTTAAATTAAAACCATCAACAACTTTTAATTCACTATCTACCGCTTTTTTTGATAACACTGAAAAAATTGCCAAACGGTTCATTTTGGAATTTATTTTTTTACTGAAATTCTTTTCTTTGTTTGGGCCGAATGTAACACCTCCGCCTTTCCAAATCGGCGAACGAATTGATCCGTGCCTTGCTTTACCCGTACCTTTCTGTTTCCACGGTTTTTTCCCTCCGCCTCTCACTTCTCCCCTTCCTTTAGTATGCGCTAACGGCTCGCGTCTGTTTGCTAACTGCGTAACTAAAGCCTGATGAACCAAATCGGCATTCCATTTAACGCCAAAAATCCTCTCCGGTAAATCAACCGCGTCAACTTTATTATTTTGTTTATCAAAAACCTCTATATTCATAAATTCAATTTAATTTTGAATTTCAAGTAGCGTTCCCTTCATTCCCGGCACCGCGCCTTTCACCATTAAAATATTTTTATCCGCTTCTATAGCGGCGATTTTCAAGTTTTTGACTGTTATTCTTTCTTGTCCCATTCTGCCTGCCATTTTTTTATTAGGCATAACTCTTTGTGGAGCAGTTGAGCCAATAGAACCTGGCGCGCGCAAACGATTTTTCTGACCATGAGTTTTTGGACCGCCGTGAAAACCATGTCTTTTGACAACGCCCTGAAATCCTCTGCCCTTATTTAATCCGCTGACTTTTATCTTTTCGCCTTCTTTGAATTGTTCGACATTTAAAACATCACCCACATTAAAATCATCACTTGTTTTAAACTCTTTAATGTTACGAAAATTGCCCAATTTCCCGAACTGACCCCTTTGGGGTTTTTTAATATTCTTTTCCTTCTTTGTCCCAAAACCAACCTGAACGGCCTGGTAACCATCTTTTTCTTTTGTCCTAATTTGGGTAATCGTAACCGGACCGGCTTCAATAACAGTTACCGGAATAATTTTTTCATCTTTCCAAATCTGGGACATTTTCAATTTTTTTCCTAAAATGAATGCCATACGCTTCGCTTAATCACCGAATTACGAATCCGTTACGAATTTAGGAATCGTTTTCGTTGTCGGTGATATATTTGTTATATTAGTATATTCGTATAAATTGATTATTCGTTGATTTAAAAAACAGCCAGGTTTAGCCGGCTGTTTCAAATAATTTAAATTATTTTGGGCTAAATCCTAAAAGCTGATTATAAACTTTTTACTGAAAAAATCAACATTATATTTAGATTAAATATAGCAAACCGTAAAAATAAGTCAACGCCATACTGGGCATAATGCGGCTACGATGGTGACCTCCAGTTTTTTACTTAGTGAGTGCTCGTTCGTAGCCGCAAAATAATTATGCCGTATTTACTAAAATTTACAAGCCATGTGCATGGTTAATTTTATTATAAATACGAGTGTCCCACGCATAATGAAACAAAACCCCCCGCTTCCGCGGGGGGAACTAGATAAATATTCCTTGAATTTTGCCGCCTCCGACGTAACGTCGGAGTTAGCAACAAGGAAAATTCACACTCACTAGTTATAATTTAAGCCATTTTAATCTCGATGTCAACTCCTGCCGGCAAATTTAAAGATGACAAAGATTCAATAATTTTTGGATTCGGCGCCAATATATCTATCAATCTTTTATGAACTCTAAGTTCAAATTGCTCGCGGGAGTTTTTGTGTACAAAAGTAGAACGATTTACCGTATATTTTCTGAATTCTGTCGGTAAAGGAATCGGTCCGATCACTTCAGCTCCATTTCTTAAAGCAATATCAATAATCTGCTTTAAGGAATTATCTATCAATTTGTGATCGTACGATTTTACCCTCAACCTAATTTTGGCCTGTTCTAATTCTTCCCTTTTTTTAGCCATATCTAAATGTTTCTTTCGGGTATTTTGTTAATTAACTATTATTTCAATATTTTTGTAACTGATCCAGCGCCAACTGTTTTTCCTCCTTCACGGATAGCAAATCTTTGTTTTTCTTCTAAAGCAACCGGAGCTATAAGTTTAACTGTCAAATTTATTGTATCTCCCGGCATAACCATTTCAACTCCTTCCGGCAAAATGGCTTCTCCCGTAACATCGGTTGTTCTAATATAGAATTGCGGTTTATAACCCTTAAAGAACGGCGTGTGTCGGCCCCCCTCCTCTTTACTCAAAACATAAACTTCTGCCGTGAACTCATAATGCGGAGTAACACTTCCCGGTTTGGCAATAACTTGTCCGCGTTCAACATCTTCTTTTTTAAGCCCACGAAGTAAAATCCCAACATTATCTCCCGCTTTTCCTTCGTCAAGAAGCTTATTAAACATCTCAACTCCCGTGACAATTGTTTTCTGCGTTGGTTTAATACCGACAATTTCAATTTCTTCGTTTACATTAATTACTCCCCTTTCAACTTTTCCGGTAACAACAGTTCCTCTTCCTTCAATTGAGAAAATATCTTCTATCGGCATTAAAAAAGGTTTATCCATATCTCTAACCGGCTCGGGGATATACTCATCAAGAGCTTGTATAAGATCCAGGATTGGTTTTGCATCTGCATCATCGGCAGATTTTGTATCAAGAGCTTTAAGAGCTGAACCTCTAATTATCGGAGTCTCATCTCCAGGGAAATTATATTTCTTCAAAAGTTCGCGGATTTCGCTTTCAACCAAGTCGATAAGTTCTGGATCGTTAACTTGATCACATTTGTTCAAAAAAACGACTATCTTTGGCACGCCAACATTATAGGCCAAAAGAATATGTTCTCTTGTTTGGGGCATTGGGCCATCAGTGGCGGCAACAACCAAAACCGCGCCGTCCATCTGCGCCGCACCGGTTATCATATTTTTAATGTAATCGGCGTGACCTGGAGCATCAATGTGGGCATAATGCCTTTTTTCAGACTGATATTCTGAATGATGTAAGGCAATCGTAATCCCACGCGCTTTTTCTTCAGGCGCATTATCAATTTGATCAACTGTTTCTTTTTTTTCAATAAGACCTTTTAATTTAAGGACATGCATAATCGCCGCGGTCAAAGTTGTTTTACCGTGGTCGACGTGTCCTATTGTGCCGACGTTTATGTGCGGCTTGCTCCTATCAAATTTTTCTTTCTCAGCCATTGTTTTTTTGAAACTTAAAACTTGAAATTTGAAACATTGTTAAAGCCAGTTTGTTTCATATTTCAGGATTCACGTTTCACTATTTATTTTTATATTTTTACGCGACGCTTTTAATTATATTATTTATTTAATTATTGTCAATCCCACACATACACATAATAAATTATGTGTGGGGTCAATGTTTAGACTAACTCCAGTATTGCCATTTTCGCCCCATCTTTTTTTCTTTGAACGGCACTTTTTGTTACTCTGGTAAATCCCCCTTTTCTGTCTTTATAGCGCGGGGCCAACTCAAAATAAACTTTTTCAGCTACTTTTTTGTTTAATTTAGACATTAAAATTCTGAAGCTTGCCAAATTTTGTTTTTTCCCAAGAGTAATCAATTTTTCAACTTTAGAACGGGTTTCTTTAGCCTTAGCCTCTGTAGTCTCTATCTTTTCTTTTAAAATAAAATTGTCAGCTAAACCCTTAAAAAGGGCTTTTCGCTGCCCTTTTTTGCGATGAAATTTTTTATTGGATTTTAGGTGTCTCATTGATTATTTCTTCTTTTGCACCTTCTTTTCTTTTTTCTCTTTTTTGTCTTTAACTTCAATAAATTCTTTTTCTTCTTCTATAACTTCAATTTCCGCCATTTTCTCAAAATGATCTTTTAAAATATTCGAAGCTTTACGCAAAGCGCTTGAAGGATAAATACTGCCGTCAGTTTCAATTTCCAGCTTTAATCTATTGAAATCAGTTCTATCTCCGACACGCATATTTTCAACGGAAAAATTAACTTTCACCACGGGCGAAAAAATTGTGTCTATGGCAATTGTCTTTATTGGAAGCTTTTCTGTTTTTCTCGCTTCGGCTGGAATATACCCCGCTCCTTTATCAACAGTAATTTCCATTTCCAGTTCCGCATTTTTATTAGTCAAAGTCGCAATGAGAGCTTCAGGATTAACAATTTCAACCTGGGCATTCCCTTTTATATCAGCTGCTGTAACTTCTTTTTCTCCTTTAACCCTCAACGTCAAAACTTGAGGCTCAGAAGCGTAAAAATGAAAGCGGACTTTCTTAAGATTTAAGGTTATTTCTACAATATCCTCTAAAACTCCCGAAAGGGTTGAGAATTCGTGTTCTGCTCCTTTAATTTTTATTTGAGTGACTGCGGCTCCCGGCAAAGAAGAAAGAAGCGCTCTTCTTAAGGCATTTCCTAAAGTAAGCCCATACCCAGTATAAAGCCCTTCAACCTCAAAAACCCCTTCTTTACTAGTTTCAGAAATCTTTTTTATTTTTACCGTATCACTTAAACGTGCGTATTCCATAAATTCATAAATTATTTTGAATAATAATCGACGACTAAATTTATATCAAAAGGTATTTCTATATTTTTGGGTGAAGATAACAACTTGCCTTCAAGTTTTTCCTTGTCCAAAAAAAGCCATTCCAGTGTGTCGTATTTTTTAAGTTTATTTGATAAATCTTTAAAAATCAAGAGTTCTTTTGAATTTGGATTTATCGAAATTATTTCGCCGACTTTCAAAGGATAAAAAGGCGCTTTAATTTTTTTCTTACCAACCCAAAAATGTCCATGAGAAATTAATTGCCTTGCTACTGTTCTTGAAGATGCCAAACCCAAACGAAAAACAACGTTGGCAAACTGCCTTTCAAGAGACCCTATTATTTCTTCGCCCGTTGCAACGCCAGTTTTTTTCATCGCCTTGGCAACAATTTCAGAAAGTTGAGCTTCCCTTAAACCATAACTTGCTCTTATCCTCTGTTTTTCCATTAATTGACTTCCGAATTCTGAAGGTGCCCTGCGGCGTTTAGCACCATGCATTCCCGGCCGGCTCGGCCTTCTTGTCATCACGCATTTCGGTGAATTACAACGGTCCCCTTTTAAAAAAAGTTTTACCCCTAATGATCTTTCAAGCTTTTCTTTTGATTTATTCATTTTATTTATTCATTTCGCTATAAACTGTTCCTAAAACGCCGTTTATAAACTTTCCAGAATTCGGACCGCCATAATTTTTCGCCAATTCTATCGCTTCATTAATAGCGACTTTTGCCGGAACTTCGTTCCTGTCGGCGAACATTAATTCATAAAGCCCTATTCTTAAAACATTTCTATCTACTATTGAAATCTGCGACAACGGCCATTCCGGAGCAGTTTTTTCTATTATTTTATTTAAATTCTTGAAATTTTTAATTATGCCTTCGGTTATTTTCCAGACAAAATCAAGTTCATCTATGCCCGGACCAAACTCTCCCAAATTACGCTCCATAATTTTTATTAAATCGCTTTTTAAGCCATAAAAATCCCACTCATACAACGATTGAAGAATTATTGAACGAGCTAAATGCCTAGTAGCCATAGATTATTTTTTAACTTTCAACTTGGGCTTTTTCAATATCCTTTCTTTATAATTTCCGCAATTTGAACAAAATCTGTGAGGGATAATCGGCGAGCCGCATTTCAAACACGCATGAATCTGCGAAGGTTTTAAAGCTAAATGCGACCGGCGTCTCCCAGTCTTTGATCTTGTATGATGTTTTGTAGGTACTCCCCCCATTTCTTTAAAATTCCAAACTACAAATTCCAAATTACAAACGATTTTTTAATTGTTTGAAATTTGGTGCTTGTAATTTATAGTTTCCACTATTATATATTAATTTCTATAGGTTTCAAGCTTCCGGCAAGAAACTTTGAATGTTTTTTTATATCTTCGGTAATTAATCCGGTTCCGCGAACCACGCACGTAAGCGCATCTTCAATAACGGTTGCTTTAACAGCTATTTCTCTTTCAATTAAATTATCTATTCCCCTCAGTAAACTCCCTCCACCACACAAATGAACGCCATTTTTCAAAATATCTCCAACCAGTTCCGGTGGGGTTTTTTCTATCGTTTCTTTAATAGCTTCAATCATAGAACGTAAAGAACGACTGATCGCCATTCTTACATGGCCGCCTTTTACTATAACTTCTCTTGGCAAGCCAGTCGCCATATCTCTGCCCCTAATCGGCATTTCAAGTTTTTCATCTAAACCTATAGCTGAACCTATTATTATTTTAAGGTCTTCCGCTGTAGGCTCACCTATCATCAATTTAAATTCATCACGGACAAATTTGATTATATCATCATTTAATTTATCTCCGGCAATTTTTAAACTTTTTGAAATAACTACTCCGCCCATTGAAATAACCGCTATTTCCGTAGTTCCTCCACCCATATCAACTATCATGCTAGCTGTCGGTTCCTCTACGGGTAATCGCGCACCTAAAGCTGCCGCTACCGGCTCTTCAATTAAATAAGCTTTTGCAGCCCCTGCTGAAATAGCCGCGTCTTCAACAGACTTTCTTTCAACCTCCGTTAAGTTGGTAGGGATACCGATAACTACACGAGAATAATTAAAAAATTTGTTGTTGTCAACTTTTTTTAAAAAATGGCGAAGAAGTTCTGTTGTTATTTCAAAATCAGATATCACGCCGTTTATTAAAGGACGAATTATTGAAATGTGAGCAGGAGTGCGGCCAACCATTTTTTTGGCATCTTCGCCAATGGCTAAAATCTGGCCGGTTTTGGTATTAACAGCCGTAAGCGACGGCTCATTCATTATAATTCCCCTGTCTTTAATATAAACCAAAGAATTGGCCGTTCCTAAATCTATACCTATATCTTTTTTAAAATAATCAAGAAACATTTTTATCTTAATAAAACTAACAATTCTTTTTCATCAACTAATTCCGTCTTGCCTTCATTCCTTTTCTTCACCTCCACTTTATCGCCGGTTTTTTCACTGACAACTAATCTGTATGTAATTCCAATCAAATCGGCATCGGCAAATTTTTCTCCCGGACTCGCTTCTTCTCTGTCGTCATACAATACTTCAATATTGATTCTCTGTAAAGCTTTATACAACTTATCGCTTGTCGCTTTTTTCTTACTAACAAGGTTTATTAGGTGTGCTTTAAATGGAGCCACGGACTCCGGCCATATTATTCCTTTTTCGTCATGACTCACTTCAACAATCGTTCCCATCACCCTGCCAAGACCAATACCATAACAACCCATAACTACGTCTTTTTCTTCACCTTTTTCATTTTTATATTTCAAATTGAACGGTGCCGAATATTTTGTTCCAAGTTTAAAAATATTCCCAACCTCAATAGCTTTTTCTTCTTTAAATTTTTTTCCTTCGCAACTCGGACAAATTTTTACTTCACTGAAAATTTCTTTATTTATCGCCTGACCACATTTTTCACAAACATAAATAATATCTTCTCCCGCTTCGGACAGAGTTTGAAATTCATGAGAATATTTTGAGAAGCTTCCGCCGGAAGCAAAAGTCATGTGTGTTTTTTTCCCTAATCCAACACGGCTAAATATATTTTCATAAGCTTTAATCGCTTTTTTGTAATATTCATCAAGGTCTTTTTCATCTATATGAAATGAATATAAATCTTTCATAATAAATTCCCTGCCGCGTAATAAGCCCGATTTTGAACGTAATTCCATACGAAATTTATCCTGAAACTGATAAGTGTAAAAAGGTAGGTCTTTATATGAATCAATGAATTTTTTGGCAAGTGGAGTGACTATTTCTTCATGAGTTGGACCAAGCGCGAATTCTTTATCGCTTTTATCTTTGAGCCTGTATAAATCGTCCATTGAACCCCATCTACCCGTTGTCATCCAATTTTCTTTCGGTTGAAGCGCGGGCATAAAAATTTCCTGGCCGCCGATAACATTCATTTCTTCGCGAATGATGTTTTCAATTTTTTTCATCACCCGCCAACCCAAAGGCAAAAAGGTATAAACTCCTGCCATTAATTTATCCACAAATCCCGCCCGAATAAGCAATTGAGCATTTATTGATTCCTCATCCCTTGGCGCTTCTTTTTTTGTTTTTGTAAAAAGTTGAGACTGAAGCATATTGCTTAATTCTAAACAAAAAAAACCGCTTAGTCAAAACAGCAAAATCAAGACGCAGAAATAAAAGAATAACTCAAATGGTTTAGAACCTCACTATATCTCTAATTGTAATAAGAACCATTAAAGTAAGTAGTAACGCCATTCCAGCGGCGTTAGCGTAATTTTCAAACTTCGCCGGTAAGGGCGAACCTTTTATTTTTTCAATTAATAAGAAAAGCAATCTACCACCGTCTAATGCCGGAAAAGGAAAAATATTTATTACCGCCAAGTTTAAAGAAACCAAAGCCAAAAGCTGAAGTAAATAAGCAATTCCTAGACCACTCGCTTGCGCAGTTATTTTTATAATTCCTACAGGTCCGCTAACTTGTTCAAGGCTGACTTTGTTTCCCGAAAAAACTCCAATTATAAGATTAAACAACGAAACGAAAATCAATTTTATTATTTCAAACGACATTTTTAATCCGTCCCAAAGAGCGTAGAAAAAATTCTGGCTCGGCGCGCCCGATTCAATTAGCCCAATTCCTAAGGCACCCTCTCCCACTGGCGGATTTATCCTTGGCGTTGCTTTTATTTCTTTTTCAACTCCATTACGTTTAACTTTAATTGTTATTTCCTTCCCCTTATTATCGTTTGTGAATTTAATAAAATCATCCGCCGACATTCCCAATACAATATCGCCCGCCATTAATCCAGCAGTTTCCGCAGGCGTATCTTTAAAAATTTCGGTAATAACAATACTCTGAGGAACGCCCATTGAAAGTATTATTGAGATAATCAGCCAACCGAATAAAAAATTCATTATAACGCCGGCAGCTAAAACTATCGCGCGCTTCCAAATAAAAAGTGAACCAAAACTCCTACCGCGATTCGTTTCGATAATAATTGTCTCACTAATAGCTCCTGTTGATATTTCGCCATTATCTATTTCCAGCCCTTCTTTTTCTATTAAAATAGTTTCCGCTTCTTTATTCTCGGCAATTTTATCTTCCTTGTCTTCACCATAAATTTTAACAAACCCGCCAAAAGGCAAAGCGTTTATACTATAAATAGTCTCTCCTATTTTTTTACCCCAAATTCTCGGTGGCAAACCAAAACCAAATTCTTCAACCAAAAGCCCAAATTTTTTCGCAGTTAAAAAATGCCCAAGCTCATGGACTAAAATTAAAACCGAAAGAAAAATTATGACAAAAATTATTCCTAGAAACATTAATAATTTTCAATTATCAATTTACAATTATCAATCAAATATCAATTTATAAATTATCAAATGTTTGAAAATTTATTTATTAAAAATTCATTGAAAATTGACCATTGAAAATTGGAGTTTTATTTCTATTCTTCTATCTCTCTTATCTTACCTTCTAAAAGTTTTTCAATTTCCTCGTTCGCTTTATCAATAATCTTCTGAACTTTTTCTTTTAACTTAAACTTTTCGTCTTCGCCTATTTCTTTATTTTCAAATTTCCGGTTTATTTCTTTGTTTTCTTCGTCACGCAAACTGCGAACTTTTATTTTCGCATCTTCAGTTTCCTTTTTTACAAGCTTTATAAATTCCTGTCTACGCTCACCTGAAAGCGGAGGTAAATTAACTCTGACAACATTACCATCTAAATTAACGCCTACATTTAAGTTTGAAGCTTCAATTCCTTTTAATACAGCCGAAGCGGCATTTTTATCCCAAACGGAAATCTGGATCTCACGTGGAGGAACCATACTAATAGAACCCAATTGTTTAATAGGTAATCTTTGACCGAAATATTCCACTAGAATATCTTCAACTAATTTGGCATTCGGCCTTCCACCACGAATAGAAGAAAGCTGGTCCTTGAAATAATCTAAGGCCTGTTTTATTTTTTGTTCCAAGTTATCCATATTAATTCCCTGCCCCTATTATAACCTGTTCTCCATTAAAAGCTATAACTGATATCTCCGCTCCAAAGTTTATTTCAATAATTTGCCAATTCTGACCGTTGTCACGGCTCTTATATATCTTTCCGTTGGAAACAGCAAAGATTTCACCGTTACTATTTATCGCTACCGCAGAAATGCTTGCAGTTTCTGAAGGCAATGATTTAAAAACTTTCCAGGTAGCTCCAGCGTCAAAGGAACGCAATAAACCATAGCTAGTAGCAGCATAAATAGAAAAACTATCATTGGGCGAAACAAATAATCCATTTATCTTATTAGCACTTTTATAGCTGTCTAAAGATTTAAGTCTGGAAAAAGAAAGACCCTTATCATAACTTAAATACAATCCGCCCGATTTCAAAGTCAAATAAATTAAATTTCCATTAGGCGGAATTATTAAACCTATAATCGGCGAAGAAAAAGCTGTTAAGATTCTACTTTCATTTCTCTCAAGAGAATAAACTATCAATTTGCCGTTCGAAAGACCTAAATATAAATCGCCGTTCTTTATGCTAAAATCATAAACTCCCTCGCTATTAAATTCAATCAACTTTTCTACGGAAAGAAAATTATTTTCACTTTTATAAACCATTCCCTTGCCTCCTGAAAAAACCGAAACAAAAGATTGATTTTTATTTTCCGGATTGAATAAAATTTTATATACTGTAACCCCATTTAACTTGTGTTCAATATCAAAGAAAGAATACCAATTTAAACCGCCATTTTTACTGGCAAGAAGGCCATTATTTGAAGCCGCAAATATTAAAGACGGATCCGATAAAGAAATTTCAATCTGTGAAATGTTAGGCGTATTATCGAAATGCGCTTGCGATTTTTGAAAAACCCCTTTTTCATCTATAAAACCAAACGGTTCATTTGAACCGCCTCCGTCATTAAAAAAACCACCAAGAGCTGAAAATGTGGCAGCTGAAAAACTTCCGCTTCCCGCAGAAGCGCTTGGAGCAATAGGACTCGCAGAAAACAGATAAAAAAGCCCTCCCCAAATTATTATTATCGCCAAAAATCCATAACCTTTGTCTTCCATGTTTATATTTATGTTTAATTATTTTATTCTAAACTTCTTATTTGTAATCTCTTATTTGTATTAAATTGTTTTATTAAAACTAACTTTCTTAAAATTTCTTTCAGCTTCGCTGAGTTTTTTATTGGATCTTTCATTAAATTTGCGATTGATTTCCTGAAAAATTCATCTGTTTCATCTTCTATTTTTTCAGTTCCGAATTTTTTTGAAGTTTCTGGGAAAAAAATCTTTTGCAATCGCGAATTCAAAGTTGGAAGCAAATCTTCAGCTGTCTTTGTCAAAAAAATTATTAAACTCTTTCTCGGCGGCTCTTCTACTACTTTTAATGCGGCGTTTTGAGCTTCAATAGTAAGTGCTTCAGCGTCTTCGATAATTACAACTCTTTTTGAAGATGCCGTAGGTTCTTGCCACAGATAGTACACTATATTCCTAATTTTGTCAATACCTATGCTTCCCTTCTCATTTGGAGAAATAATTAAGAGTTCACTTAAGAATTCTTTAGGTTTTTCAAATTTTTCTTTTTCTAAAAAGTTAGCTAATGACCAACTAAAAATTGATTTTTCTTTTCCAGCGCCAAAAAAGAGATAAGAATGAGAAAGTTTATCATTCTCTATTAATTTTCTGAAATTATTAACCAATTCTTCCATTTTTACCTTTTATCCAACAACGTTCTCTTATAAATATCTAAATGCGTAAGAATTAAGCCCGCTCCTTTGGCAACGCAAAAAAGCGGTTCTTCGGCGACATAAGCATTCACCCCTAAAATCCCCTTAAAGAATTCCGGCAAGTGTACCAATTGAGCTCCACCTCCTGAAAGAATCATTCCTTTTTCCATGATATCGGCAACTAATTCCGGTGGTGTTTCATTAAAAACATTTTGAACAGCAGCGGCAATATCCATTAAAAATGGATTTAGTGATTCGGCGATTTCATTTGAATTAACGATTAGATTTCTCGGCAAGCCAGAATTTAAATCTCTTCCTCTCACTGAAAATTCCAATTTTTGTCTTGATGGTAAAGCCGATCCAATTTCTATTTTTATAGTTTCAGCTGTTTGTTCTCCTATGGCAATTGAATATTTTTTCTTAACATAATCCATAATCGCTTGGTCAAATTTGTTTCCAGCAACTCTTAATGAAGCCCAAGAAACTATCCCGCCTAAAGCTACAACAGCAACTTCCGATGTCCCACCGCCAATATTTATAATCATATTTCCTGAAGAAGAGTTTATGGGAATATCGGCGCCAAGAGCTGCCAAAATCGGCTCTCGAACAACATGAGCATCTTTAGCTCCAGCTTCTTTAGCGGCATTAATAACCGCGCGGCGTTCTGTTTGGGTTATGCCCGCCGGAACAGAAATTACAACATCGGGTTTCAAAATATTAAAATAACCGACAGCTTTAGAGATAAAATACTTCAGCATTGCTTTGGTAATGTAATAATCGGCAATGACACCTTCTTTAAGGGGCCTGTATGGAACAATATCCGCCGGAGTTCTACCCACCATTTCTTTAGCTTCTTTACCAACCGCCAAAACAGAATTATCGGGCACGCTTAAAGCTACTATTGTTGGTTCATTTATGACAAACCCGCGCCCAGGAACAAAAACAATGGTCGCTGTTGTACCTAAGTCAATGCCTATTTTTCGTGTAAACATGTTTTAAATTAAATTAATAATTATTCTATTCTTCTTATATCTGCTCCTAATTTCTTTAGCTTTTCTTCCAGTTTTTCATACCCCCTATCTATTTGATATATATTGTCTATTTCCGTTTTACCATGAGCTATCAAGGCTGCGATTATTAATGCCATACCGGCGCGTAAATCAGGGCTTACCAATTTTCTCCCATGAAGTTTTGAGGGCCCATTTACTACCACCCTATGCGGGTCTGCCATAATAATATTCGCGCCCATTTGTGTTAACATATCAGCAAAAAGCAACCGGCGGTCATATATCGTTTCATGAATTAAACTCAAGCCATAAGCCTGAGTCATTAATACAGTGTAAGTTGATTGCAAGTCCGTAGCAAATCCAGGATATTCATGTGTAATGACTTCGCAGGATAAAAGTTTCTTTGACGGCTTAACTAAAACACTATCTTTATTTAATACAAAATTCACACCTATTTTGTCAAATAAAACCCAAAGTGCCTCCAAGTGTTTCGGCTCACAATTTTTTATTAAAATATTCCCGTTGTTCGAAGCCGCCGCTAACATTGCAAAAGTTCCAGCCTCAATCCTATCAGGGATAATTTTATATTCTCCACCGCCCAACTTTTTTATTCCTTTTATCTTTATTATTGGCGTTCCAGCGCCTTCAATTTTCGCCCCGCAAGAATTAAGAAAATTCGCCAAAGCGGAAATTTCTGGTTCCATTGCGGCATTTTTTAGAATAGTTTCTCCTTCCGCCAAACAAGAAGTCATCATTAAGCTTTCAGTGGCAGTAACGCTTACTTTTGAAAAAAATATTTCAACGCCTTTTAATTTTTTAGCCTTTAAACAATAATGGCCGTCTTTTATTGCAAGCTTAGCGCCCATTTTCTGGAAAGAATCCAGAAATAAATCTATCGGCCGTGTGCCCGCGCCAATAACGCACCCGCCCGGATGCGGAAAATGAACTTCTCCGCAAGTGGCAAGAATGGGTCCAACAAACATTATTGAAGCGCGAAATTTATTAACCAATTCCGGCGGCAAGGCAACACACTTCTGAGCGGAAAACTTTATATCTACAATTCCGTTTTTTACTTTTTTCACATCATGACCCAAAGCTAAAAGCATTTCCTGTGCCCTTAAAACATCTTCTATCTCTGGCGCATTTGAAACTCTTATTTTTTCTCGCGTCAAAATGGCAACAGGGAAAATCTTAAGAGCCGCATTTTTTGAACCAGAAACATTTATTTCCCCTTTAAGAGGCCTTCGGCCATTGATGATAAACTTTGACATTAATTAAATCATATCCCTTCTGTTGAAAAAGGCAAGAAAATATATTAGCATACTATTTAATACTAGATATATGACCTTAAAAACTAGGCGCTGCATATTTTATGCTTTTATTGTTGTATTTATTGCCGTCGGAACCGGCGTTGTTTTCTACTCACAAGGCTGGCGGCCAGTTTTAAGTTGCCAAGTTGCAGAATTAAAAAACTGCAAAATCGAATTCCAAAAAACCGGAGCAATTTTTATTGAAACTATTCCTAAAAGCGTAGAAATAAAAATTAACGGCAAAATTTTCAAAGATAAATCTGGACTTTTACAAAATGGCACATTTATAGATAATTTTTTGCCGAAAAATTATAAAATTGAAATTAGTAAAGACGATTATTTTGTATGGCAAAAAAATCTTTCTGTTAAATCGGGCATGGTGGCAGAAACAGGGAAAATTATTCTTATCCCAGAGAAAGTTTTATCACAAGAAATATTGAATATTGAAAAAGCCAACGCGTTCTGGGAAAAGAACAATAAAATTATTTATTCTAGTAGCAGCGCGCTTTATTACCATGGGCAAGACAAACCGATAAAATTAAAAGGGAATGATTTTACCGCCTGGAGCGAAGACGGAAGCAAATTTATAACCAAAGACACAGCAACTTTAATTTATTATTTTTATGCCTCAAATAATATTTCAAAAATTACCAATCTTAATTCTACTTTTAACGGTCTTTCTAAGACCCTTATCTCTGAAATAACTTTTCACCCAGCTGATTCAAATAAACTGATAATTAAAGCTAAAGACAGCGCGCTTTATATCTTAGACTTAAATCGTTTGGCGATTGAAAGGGCAACACAAAAAATTACAACTTCATTTACTATAAAAAATCCTAATATTTTGTATGCTTCCGGAACCCAACTGCGTTCTTTTAATTTATTGCTAAAAACTGATGATTTAAAATTTGAATTGTCTAAAGATTTTATCGAACAAAAAATATCTGTCATTTCTTCAAGTGGTAATTCAATTTTTGTTCTTTTCAAAAACGGCGCTCTCTACTCTTTTAATCAGCAAAATCCAGCTGGAACAAAAATCGCAAGCTATGTTGAAAAATTTATTGTTTCACCGGACAATAGGAAAATTGCTATTTGGGACGCCAGTAATAAATTAGATATTTATTTTATTGAAGATTATTATAGAGAATTTATCAAAAAGGCCGGCGATATAATCACCTTAAACACATATAAAGAATCAAAAATTAAAAATATCTTTTGGTATAAAGATTCACGCTATTTAATCGTTGAAACCGCAAAAAACACCATTGAATTTATTGAAATTGACGACCGCCAACCGATAAATAATTATATATTATCGGAAAATTCTTCTGATATAAATTACAATCAAAACTCAAACCGCCTTTATTTCCTCCAAAAAAACAAAATATATTTTATGGAGATTTAAATTGACGTAGATGTAAATTAGTCAAATTTTATTCTTGTTTTTTATACTCTTCGCTCTATGTCTTACATTACACCTCAAACCAACCATTAAGAATATTTTCTTTCATTATTTGTTCCATTTTTTCTTCGCCGAAATATTCCATAAAAATTTTATTCCACATCGCCTCCTGATGATGATAAAGATACTTTATAAGCTCTTTTTCTTTTACCAAAGACATTGCAGTATCAATAAGATTAAAGCTTACCAACACATCAACACCTGTTTCCGTCGAAAAATAATCTCCTACCCAATTAAGATTTTCCCAAAAGGCTAAATCCGCCGAAAAACCATTAAAAGATTTTCCGGTTTCAACAAGCATTTTTTCCGCTCTTTCCCAATGCATTGCCTCAGGGTTAATATGAGGCTCAAAAAGCCGCCAATCATTCTCATCATCTTTGGCAAGATATCTTTGAATAACCAACCAATGAATTTTACCGTTATCGGGCAAGCTTAATCGATTTTCAACTAAATCTCCCCGTAAAAGAGAAATTACATTTCCAGCAAAGTTATTTTTTTCTTCAGATGCCTTGCGGAATAATTCAGAATAAAATTTAACTTCACTGAAATAATGTAAAATTAATCCAAAATTACGCAATGTCTCTCCAGATATTTCCAAAGAAAGTGGAATAACATAGATTATTCCCATTTCTTTTAAATGGCTGATGTTGTGATACTTATGGCTCACAAAACTTTTGGCAATTTCTGCCCATCTTTCCGGAAGGGCTAAAACCTTCACTTCTCTTTCTTCAAAATCTTTCGGAGATAAATTTTCATATTGCTTGAAAAAATTCTTATTAAGCCATTCGTTCCCCTCTACAAACCTCAAGGCAGAGAAAATTTCAAAAACGTCTTCTTTTTTAAGCATTTCATTAACCGACTCATAATTCAACGCTTTAAGAATTTTTTCGGGTGGATTTTTTTGTAAAAATTCAATAGCCTTTTCTTTTTTTAAGAAAAAACCCTTTGGCTTGCCATAAACACTCCTGGCAATTTCTAAAACTCTTTGCCAATCTTCCGGCGAAACCGCTGAAGGCTCGCCAAAAGCCATAAAAAGTTTCCCGTTATCAGCCTCTATTTTACTTATTAAAGCATCGTAAACTTGCTTGGCGTTTAAGTTTCTACCCAAGCCCAAACAATCAAGACGTTCCCTGATTATTTCTTCGTTTTCCACGACAATTTTTTCCATTACCGATTTTTTTCCGGTTAATGCGCCAAGACGTTCTTCCAACAAACGGATACTATCTTTATCGGCGCGGAGAATTTTGGCTATTTTTTCGTATGGCATGAAATTTTTAATTTATTTAATTTCTTATCGTCAAACTCATTCTTTCTCAAGATTCCTTCTTTTGCCCCGATTTTTCCAACAACCGAAGTAGCATTGGCAGAACCCAATCTAATTGCATATTCTATTATCTCTTTATTTTTATCACTTGTCGCCTGCCGCTTGATAAGTCCCGCTACAAAACCGCTTCCAAAAGCATCTCCTGCTCCGGTTCTATCAATAATTTTCCCGCCTAAAATTCCGGCACGATAAATATTTTTACCATCAGAAACCACAACTCCCTTTGAGCCATTAGTCATTACCATTATTCCTTTTTCCGCTCTATCAAGCTTTTTAAAAATTTCTTTTTCTTTTTTTATATTTATGCCTGTTAAAATCGCTCCTTCTTCTGAATTTAAAATTAAAACTTCGGTTTTATCCAATAACGGCTTTATTTTTCTTAGCCCCATATTAATAAATCTTTTCGAAGGGTTAAATGCTATTAAGGTTTTATTTTTTGAAAAATGATTAAATATCTTTTCTATTGTCTGGTACGAAATATCTCCGGGAGCAATGTAAATCCATTTACTTTTTAATTTGCCAAAAGAAATATCTGAAACGCTTAAATCACTCGAAGCGCCATAATAAACTAAAATTGTCCGCTCTCCAGAAGAATTAAGTAAAATAGTTGAATAATCGCTTCCTTTTTTGTTATCTTTTATCACAAACGGAAATATTTTTTCCTTTTTTATTTTCTCTAAAATGTAATCCGCGGACTCGTCATTTCCAACTTTAAATAATGCTGCGGTTTTCAAACCCTGACGGCTAAACGTCACCGCTGCGTTTGTTGAACCTCCACCGGTTGAAAAAATAGCTTTTTCAATTTCAAATTTCTTACCCAAACCATCATTGCATAATAAAGTTTTAAAATTTTTACCTAATAAAAAAATATCCCTTGTCGCCGAACCGATTGTTATAATGTCAAACATTATTTAATTTTAACAATTACCGGAATTTTTAGCAAATAAATCCCACACATAACAAGTTATGTGTGGGATAAAAAAGCCCCGTTAATAACCCGGGGCTTCCGCTAAAAAAGCGGGACGAACCTACAAAACGAAAACCGGTCGTGCATAAATTAGCGGTAAATTTCTGCACCATCTCACACTCGACAAACCTGTTTTCCCGCCAATGCAAAGCCTTCCTCTTACCTTCTTATTACCAATGCCACCGCTTAAGAAAAACTCATTACAAAAAGCGGTCTTGCTTAATAATGAACGAGGCATATGAGGAAAAAGCTGAGGAAAAACATTAGATTCAATAAATCGTTCGTAACGAACCACGGGTTCGGGTCCAATCTTTCTAATCGCGTCTAATGAAGGAAAAGCTCCGGTATCTATTAAAACCGAAGATGCCAAAAGCGTATAATGAGACTTGTGTTTGAAAACCAAAGAAGCTCGTTCCCCTTCAATTTCGATCTCGGCAATCCTTTTTGTGTGGACTGCCAAATAAAAAGATTTTTCTGGTTTTTCTTTCCAGCCAGGAAAATCCGCATCTTCCGACATTAAAATCTCCGGTATAAAATGCGGTTCAAGATTAAGCTCAGCCCAAAATCCAATCTTACTTTCTCCATAATTAGCCAAAGCCTCGGAAAAAGTTCTAAGATTAAATTTTTTGCCGAAAAAATTACGGTGATATTCATTTTCTCTTTCCAGGATATCCGCGATTAATCCTTTTTGAGGAAAAAATAATCTTTTTGCAACCGCTACTATCTCATTCCCATTCATAATCTAACCTCCTTTTTTTATTTTCAATGTTCCTTATTTAAGGGTAATTAATTTAAATTAATTTGTCAAATACTAAAAAGTTCTTGTGCATTTTTGGTTGTCTGCTCCTCTATTTCCCCCAAAGACAAATTTTTTATTTCTGCGATTTTTTTCGCCACCTCAACAACATACAATGGTTCGTTTCTTTTTCCCCTATAAGGATTTGGGGTTAAAAATGGACAATCTGTTTCAATCAAAATATCTTCAAGTGGAGTTTT
The DNA here is from genome assembly GCA_964428615.1 of uncultured Candidatus Saccharibacteria bacterium. Classification (GTDB taxonomy): domain Bacteria; phylum Patescibacteriota; class Minisyncoccia; order UBA6257; family UBA9933; genus QYPD01. The sequence goes on from CAYRXZ010000003.1 coordinate 50,588, forward strand.
CAAAATAACTTCGTCATAGTCCCGGCTAAAAGTAATTATACCATTAAAAGCGATTTTAAATCCTATTTCGTGATATTTCTCCGCTTGTTCAAGATTTCCGGAAAAACTATGAAGAACACCAGAGCGAGTATTTTGTATTGAGTATTTTGTATTTAGTATACTAATTAAATCATTATGAGCTCCGCGACAATGAATAATTAACGGTTTTTTTAATTCCAGCGCCAGTTCAATTTGTTTTTTAAAAATTTCTTTTTGTTTATTTTTATTTTCTATTTCGTCGTCTTTAATTCTGTAATAATCCAATCCCGTTTCGCCGATTGCCACAACTCTTTTATTTTTTGCTAATTCTTTAATAGTAGAATAATCAAACTCTTCTTTTGAATCGTTTGGGTGGAAACCCACAGCCGCGTAAACACTAGAATATTTTTCAGCCAACTCAATAGCTTTTTTTGAAGTTTTAAAATCGACGCCGACATTTATCATAAAAACGCCGTTCTCTAACGCTCCTTTAATAACTTTGTCTGCGTCATTCTTATAATCCCCTAAATTCAAATGAGCATGAGTGTCTATAAACATCACTGTATCCTCGGAAACAAATTAAGTTTTTCTTTTTGCTCGCTAAGATTTTTAAGATAATTTTCTACTTTTTCCATTTTTGCAGGCATAAACGGCTTAAGCCAAAAAATAATTTTTTCCGAACTAAACATTAAACCACTTAAAATCTTTTTTGTTTCATCACTTTTATCATCCACTAAACTCCAAGGCTTTTTATTATTAATATACTTATCTATTGTACCAGCAAATAATAAAACGTCTTTTAGCGCTTCATAAAATTGAAAATTTGACATTTTTTCGGAATAAGCTTTTTCCGTTTGCTCGTACAAATTTAAAATTACTTGGTCGACACCGGCATTTTTTATATTTTCAACTCCATACTTCAAAACCATAGAAAAAGTCCTTTCAAAAAGATTTCCTATACCATTCGCCAAATCGGCATTATATCGATTTTCAAATTTTTCATAACTGAAATCACCATCATCGGTAGTCGGAAATTCCGCCAAAAAGAAATAGCGCGTGACATCAACTCCATATTTTTCAACCAATTCAAACGGATCAATAATATTTCCCAAAGATTTGGACATTTTTTGCCCATCAACAGTAATAAAGCCATGTGCAAAAATAATATCAGGTGTATTTAAACCAACCGAATAAAGTATTGCCGGCCAATAAACCGCGTGGAATTTTAATATATCTTTTCCGACGACATGAATTTTTCTATCATTTTTTTGCCAAAAATTTTCAAATTTTTCGCCGCCCTTGCCAAAACCCAAAGCAGTAATGTAATTACTCAAAGCGTCAAACCAGACCCAAATTTTCTGGCTCGAATCTCCCGGAACGTCTATGCCCCAACCATGAGCCCGCTCGCTTGAACGCGAAATACAAATGTCTTCAAGCCCCTTGTTTATAAAAGCCAAAATTTCATTCTTCCGGCTTTGAGGAATAATTTTTATCTTTTCTTTTTCAATTAAATCTTTTAAATAATCCTGATATTTTGAAAGTTTGAAAAAATAATTTTCTTCTTCTAAAAATTCCGGCTTGGTTAAATGCGTCGGACAAAGCCCGTTTTCAAGTTCACTTTCTTTATAAAAAGTCTCGCAAGAAACACAATAAAGCCCCGAATATTTCTTTTTAAAGATATCCTTTTCGCAGGCTTTCCAAAGTTTTTGAACACCCAAAGTATGGCGCTCTTCTGTTGTTCTTATAAAATCGTCTAAAGATAAATCGAAAATATCCTTAAGTTCAAAAAATTTATCGGCATTTTTTTTAACTAATTCATTTACCGAAACACCGGCAGTTTCCGCGGCACGAACATTTTTTAAGCTATTTTCGTCGGTGCCGCTCAAAAAAAACACCTCTCTTCCAAGCAAACGCTCCCTTCTTGCAAAAACGTCGGCGAATATTTTTTCAAGAGCGTGGCCTATATGCGGAAAAGCGTTAACATAATCTATAGCAGTTGAAATAAAAGTCTTACCCATCAATTCATTGTTAATTTTCCAGCGCGCATCTTTCTTGTTTCCCAATCAAGAATAATTTCCTGAAGAATAACCGCTGTCGGGATCGCCAGAATCACTCCGACAAACCCGGCAATTTGCGCGCCTGCCAAAAGTGAAAAAATCACAACTACCGGACTCATACCAATAATTTTTTTCATAATCAAAGGAACTAAAATATGATTTTCAATTTGTTGAACCACCAAAAAGATTATTATTGAGTAAAGCGCTAAAACCCACGATTGTGGAAGAATTGTCACAAAAGCAATTGCGCCCGCCAAAAGTGGTCCAACAACCGGCAATATCTCTAAAGCTCCGGTTAAAATTGCAATAAGCAAAGCGTGCTTCACACCCAATGCCCAAAGTCCAAAAAATGTCATTGCTCCAACTAAAAGCATTAAAACAATCTGACACTGAAACCAAAAGCCAAGCTTCTTTCTCGCTCTGAAATAAATTTTAATAACATGTTCTTCATAAGCAACGGGCAAAAGAGTTTTTAAGAGATTTTCAACGCCGTATTGATTTATAGTTAAATAAAAAGAAATTACCAAAATTATAAGCGCCATTGCCAAATTTCCAAAAGCCGCAGTAGCAAAACTCAAAAATGAACCTCCATTATTAAAGATAACATTCGTTAAACTCCCTAGTGTATTAATATATTTATTCAAATCTACAACTTGAGAAACATCAAATTGTCCAAAAATCGGCAATTCTATATTTGAAACATTTTTTAAAAAATTTTGGAGTTCATAAATAACCGTCGGCACAATGGCATATAAAATTAAAGAAAAAGCCGTTAATACTACCAAGAAAACAAAAATAGTGCCTAAAATTCTAGGAACTTTTTTACGTTGAAGCCAGCTTACTATTCCATCGAGCGCCGAAGAAATTATAATTGCCACGAAAAGCACTATTAAAGCTTCACGCGCCAAAAACGCAGCCGAAACTAAAACGACCACAAAAAATATTCTCCATAAGCTCATCCATGAAATTTCAAACTTGTTCATCCCACACATAACTTACACAATCAACAATATGATTTTTAAATTGTGTAATTTTAATAATTTTTAAGTTAACTATTCCAACCCACATATAAGCTTTTTATCAATGTAAGTTATGTGTGGGATTAATCTCTTTTTTTATTTTAGCGGAATTTCAAAATTTGTTCAAATCGCGGTTTCTCTTTAAAAGGTCCTATTATGGCAAGATTAAGCTTGCTGTTTTTAAAAATATCTTTGGCAACAGCCAATATTTCTTCCGATTTTACTGCTTGAATTTTCTTTATGGCTTCTTCGGGAGAAATTATTTTTCTAATAATAATTTCCTGCCCGCCGTAAAAAGCCGCTAATTGGTCAGAGGTTTCAAGCCCCATTATTAAATTACCAATACTATGGTCCTTTACTCTTTGAAGCTCTTCTTTTTTTATCTGTTCTTTTGCCAATTTTTCAAACTCCTCAATAATTACCTTTGTCACTTCACTGACTTTATTATTGTCTATCCCGGCTGAGGCGGTTAAAAATCCATGATCACTTAACAAGTCCGCCTCGGCTCTTACGTAATATGCCGCTCCCATTTCTTCACGTATTTTTTGAAACAATCTAGAACTCATCCCTCCGCCTAAAATATCGACGAGCAAATCAATCGCATACTTATGCTTGTCAAAAATATCGAAAGCGCGAACTCCCACTACCAAATGCGCCTGGTCTGTTTCTTTTGTTTTTAAAAAAATCTGCGGAGATTTTTGTTTTTCAATTGTTTTTAATTTTTGATTCTTCTTGCCGGTTCTTATTCCCAAAAACGCTTTTTCTATTTTTTTAATCGCTTCTTTCTCATTAAAATTTCCAGCAATAACAACAACCGTAGATTTCGCCAAGTAATGATTTTTTTGATATTCGACAAAATCATTTCTATTTATTCTTCTAATAATTTCTTTTTTTCCCACAATATCCCATCCAGCTGGCTGATCGCCATAAAGCAAATTCGTAAAAAACTCCTGAACCCTTCTCATTGGTAAATCTTCATACATATTTATTTCTTCAATTATAACCCCTCTCTCTTTATCAATCTCTTTCTGATCAAAAACCGGATTAATATAAATATCCGAAACAACATCCAAAATTTCGTCAAAATGCTTTGGTTGAGCCTTAGTATAATAACCGGTATATTGATTTGAAGTAAAAGCGTTATAAGCTGCACCGATAGCATCCAATTCCGAAGTAATATCAAGACTACTAAGACGCTTTTCAGTACCTTTAAAACACATATGTTCTAAGAAATGTGAAATACCATTGTTTTTTCTGGTTTCGTATTCCGAACCGGCCTCAACTAAAACCAAAACCGTAGTCGTTAAAGCATCCGCCATCGGAACAGAGATTATACGAAGGCCGTTTTTAAGGAGAATTTTATTACTTTTATGCATTAATTAAGTTTACCAAAAAAAAGCTAAGAAAACAATAAGCTAAATTTTGAATTAAACTTTTGCTTAAAGTATACGCTATAGCATATACTTTAAGCAACAATTTCTGGGCCTAGAAATTTCCGGAAAGTTGGAAATTAAAAACTTTCAATTTTATAAAAATGCCAAATAATTAATAAATTATAAAACGAAATTTGTCGTTTACCGCATTTTACCGCTAATTACTTACTATTCTTCTTCCTCCGCTTCTTGCGGTTTATCCAATGTCATCGGTTCTATATCAATAGCCTTGCCGGAAATTTTTAAAACATCTTTGTCTATTTTCCCCAATTCTTTGTAAGCGGTGTTGTACATATTAACCGAAGTGCCCAAATGCGTTCCAAGTTTTTTCATATAATTTTCAAAACTGCCTATATGCCTGCCAAGCTCAATTACCCGTTTTCTGATTTCTTTGGCCGATTCTTCTATTTGAAGCGCTTTCAACCCCTGAAGCACGGTTTGAAGATAAGCCAGAAAAGTTGTTGGAGAAACAATTAAAACCTTTTTCTCGCCGGCGGCGTATTCTATTAAATCGCGGGTATTGGATTTGACAGCACCAATTTTATTAACCAATAAATCATAATAAACCGCTTCCGAAGGAATAAACATAAAAGCAAATTCCATTGTCCCCTCTTTTGGTTTAATATATTTAGCGGTTTCATCTATGCGGGCTTTTAAGTCGTCCCGAAAAGCGGATTCGTACTTTTGTTTTTCGGCTACGTCTTTTGTATCCAAAAGCCTATTATAATTTTCCAAGCTAAATTTTGAATCAATCGGCACAATTTGGTCTTTTATAAAGATAACAGCATCAACTATCGTGCCATCTTTAAAAGAATACTGCATTTCAAATTGACCTGGAGCAAGAACATTTTCCAAAACCGTTTTTAGATAAAATTCTCCTAAAACTCCGCGCTGTTTAGGATTTTTCAAAATATCTTGTAAATTTTCAAGCTGTTTAGCGATATCAACCACTTGCTTTTGACCCTCGCCCACCTTAGTTAATTCGGTTGTAATTTCTTTGATAATTCTGGCGCTTTCGCCAAATTGCCTTTGAAGCATTTGGGTTGATTCGCCAAGCTTACTATTTAAAGTCCGATTAATTTCATTCATTTGATTTTGAATAATTAAAAGCGACTGGTCATCTTTCTTCTCGCCCGAATTTTTTTTAATTTGCCAAAAAATTAAGGCCAAACCGCCAGCTAAAATTAAAATAATTGTAATGAAAAAAAATGAAGCTGTTTCCATTTAACTAATTTTACTCTTATTTCCTAATTTTTTAAACAGGAAAAATCCCCAAACTAAAGCAAGAAAAGAAAAATTAACTGCCATAAACCATTTATTACTCCAATTAAAACCATTAAACTTAAAACTTGAAACCGGCCATAAAAACGGCGTTGGAAAAAATTGGTATGAATGGCTAGGAATATCTATTAAAACATGAATAAACCAACCACCCAGTTCCCAAAGCGGTCTGCGAAAAATTAAATAAAGAATTGCGAAAACCGCAAGAAAAATTACAAAACTGTGACTTAAATTATAAAGCGACTTTGAAAACTCAAGTACGCCGTTAAGTTTTGGAGAAATCAACGGTTCTAAAGTTTCGGGACTTGGCAAATCGGAAAATCTAAATTTGCCCAAAACCAAACCTCCAAATATCCAAATAAAAGGAATTATGAAAGAAAAAAAATCAGGAAAAACTCCCCAAAAAGCGGCTCGCCAAATTTTTAACGGCTTTTTAGATTTTGGCTTTAAAACAAAATCGTTTGTTCCTTTATATGCCGCGGCTACCCAAAGACCATGCGAAAAAATATCCATTACTATAATAATACTATTTTTTCATTTTTTTCTCCACTTTCGCGATGGCTAATTTCATCGCCGCTTCGCGCGGACTGATTTTTTGCTTCGCGCTTTGTTTTAAGACAAGTTTCGTTGTTTTAACTATTTTTCTTTCTATCATTTCAAACATTCTCTTTGGGTTATAGCCCCTGTATTCTGCGTAAGAAGAAATAACTCCGCCAGCATTAGCGATAAAATCAGGTAAAATTAAAATTCCTTTTTTCTCTAAATATTTTTCGGTTTCATCCGACATTGGAATATTTGCTCCTTCAACTATTATTTTTGCCCTAACAGAATCCCTATTTTTCTCATTTATAACATCCGTTATCGAAGCAGGAATTAAAATATCAACCGGCAAACCAAAAACAGCTTCGCGATTCATTTTTTTGCCACTAGTGTATTCAATAATTGATTTTCTTTTAATTTTTAATTTTTCCAATTTTCCACCATCTAAACCATCTTCAGAAAAAATTGTTCCATGGGCATCGGAGACCGCCACTACTTTTGCGCCCATTTCCGTCAAAAATTTAAAAGTAAAACTGCCTACATTTCCATAACCGTCTATTGCTACTTTCAGATTTTTCATATCAAGCCCTAAAAATTCTACAACCGCTTTTGCCGCTTTAGCTACACCAAAACCAGTACTACCATATTCATGTGGAAGACCACATCTTTCCCCGCTTTTTTTGCCAATTAATTTGTAACACAAATTTGCCGGCTTCCCAGTAGCAGTGCGTAGATTGCCAACAGCCTCAACAAACCATTTCATTTCTGTTTCACCGGTATTAACATCCGGTCCGGCAACATATTTTTTAATAAGTAACGGCTTTATCGCCTTGGCAAAACTTTGAACAAATTCTTTTTTTTTCTCCTTGTCTGTTCCCATAGGAAATTTTATTCCTGCTTTGGCTCCGCCAAACGGGATATCCGCCATAGCGTTTTTCCAAGTCATTGTCCGCGCTAAACGAAACACTTCTTCCTCGGTTATATCCGGAGTCATTCTAATTCCACCCTTACCCAAACCCAAAGCAGTATTATCTATTATCAAAACACCCTCCATGCCAATATGAGGGTCATAAACTTTAATTATTATTTCCGGACCGAATTTGTCTTTAAAATCAATCACTTTATTTTTTAATTTTATAACTCTAATTTGCATCCGCTTTCTTCCGAAAGGACGCTTAACTCGCGATAACCAACTATTTTTTTATTATGATCATTTGGGAAAATCCACGTTGGCGTTCCATCTACTCCTTCCGAAACACACATATTGGGGTCTTTTAAACAATCAATATAATTCACATATTGCCAAGAGCTTTTAAATTCTTCCTCCTGCTTTAAACACCATGCGCAAGATTCAGTTCCATACATTGTAATCCCCTTGCTTGTCAGACATTTCGCGAAAGCATCCAATTCAGGATTCGCCTGACTAGTCTTAAACTGCGCCCAAACTAAAAAACCGATCACTCCGGCTAATATTAAAAACGCAATAATTAAAAAGTTTTTATTATTCATTACAACAATCAACTAGTTTATCAACAATATCTTCAAGCGTCCAAGGTTTATCCTTATCAACCACTTCTTTTATATCCGGAACATTTATTAATTTTAACCGCAATCCCCAAAACAAAGAATAAAGCCTAAAAGCGTAATCAAAAAACTTTTTAGCTTCATTTCTCTTGTTGTTTGACTGAAGCTTTGTGCCAACTTCTATGAGACGCATTGAAGTTGCCAATAAATGTTTTGAAATACACCAAAGCTCACCTTCTTTTTTATCAATCATTCTTGCCAATAAATTTTTACGGATTTCACGGGTTTCACTCATTAAATCAAAATAATCATCTTTGCCGGTCTTTTCACCGGTAAAATAAAAATGCTCTTCTAAGCTTATAAGATTCATTATCGCGATACTTAAATCTTCTTCCACGGATAAATCAAGATTACCCGCTTTTTTCGCGCTTTCAATTTTTTTTAGTAATTCATTAAATTTTTCCTGATTAATATCCATAAATGAATTTCTATATTATAAAAAATATAATTAGCCCCAGTAAAATCATTACTAACCCAGAAACTAATTTCATTCCGCCACCTTCTTCTTTGCGCCACACCTTAACTCTTTCAAGTAAATTTTTATTAGCGGCGACTAATAATATAATAACCAGTGGTAAAACGAAAAGCAAATTATAATAAATCAAATAAATAAATCCTTGCAAATAAGTCACATTGTCGTGTAAAAGCCCCAATACCATCAAATATGGCCCGCCAGTACAAGGAAATTCAAACAGTGCCACAAAACCACCAAGTAAAAAAGCGCTTATTAAGGAAGTTTTTGACACCAATACCGCTATTTTTTCGTGACTTGCCTCTGGAATTTTTAATTTTATTGGAAAAGCCGGAAAAAATTTATTTATTATATTCAGTAAGCCGACCGCGATTAAAATAACGGCCGCAAATTTTGAGACAAAACGCGGGATGCCGAAGAATGAAAGCGCTTCCAAAATTCCCAATCCAATTAAAATGTATGTCAAAAATATTCCAATTATATAAAAGAGGCCGATTTTAAAAACTTTTAATCTGGACATCTCTATACTAAAAAGAAATCCTATAGTCAAAAACAAAACTGAAAAAGCGCACGGATTCACGCTGTCTACTAGTGCTCCAATAGTAATTAATGAAATTAACGGTGATTTCTCAATAAAAAAAACAAACGCCGAAATTGCCACTGATAGAATTAAAAATAAAAATAACTTCTTTTTCATTGTCATTATGGTTGAAGAATATCCTCTGTTCTGCCGTTAATTGAAATAATAACGTCTTTAACTGTCGGAAATTGTTTTAATGTTTCAATTATCTGCCATCTAATGGTGGCAACTTTACAAGAACCGCCTACCTGAAATTCCAATTTTTCATTAAATTCAACTTTTGCCACGCCATTTTCAATTGTAAGCTTTTCAATTTTTACGCCCGAATTAATATTAGTAGAAAAACCGTTTGCTTTTTCTTCTTGTGTTGGACCCTTTAATAGTTCTTCCAGCGCGGCACGGGCTACGATCGAAGTTTTAAAGATAATCCTATCAACCGGAAAAACTTTATTACAAGAAACACCAGGATCCATTTTGGAATTATTAAAATATGCTTTTACAACAATCGACTTAGCAAAATTTTCAAATTTTATCGGAACTCGCAGTTCATCATCATATTCATGCAAACCGGAAGGATTATCTTTTTTAAAAATCAAAGTTCCCGAGCTTGTTGACGGACTCGTAAATTCTAAAGTCGCTTTAAAAGGCACAAATTCTGTTGTCATCCAGTTTCCTTGCGCTTGAGCTGTTACAACCACTAATTGATTACCATTTGCGTCAAATAATTTAATCGGAAAATTCGCTTCAGAAAACCAATTTCCTCTTGCTTGTCCTTTTATGGCAAGCGGGCTTCCAATTATTTGGTTTGGACGAGGGTTGTCTATTTTTATTAAATCCATTTTTTCCATTTCATTACCAATATCTTCAATAAAACTTTCGCCGCTCGACGTCACGCATTGGCTTGGATAAATTTCCATAATCGGATAACCAGCTTCAACACATTCATTAAAATTATTTATTATCTTTTCACATCCTCCAACTGGAGCTGGACTTGAAGGATTGCCATGTTTAACCCATTCACCGTTTTGACAAAGCCAGGCATCCTCGTCGCCGCCAAAGAAAAACCTTACAGCCAACAAGCTGGCTCCGAGAACAATTATTAAAATAATTGTAATTAAAATTTTATTTTTCATAATAAATTTAATTATATCCTCCCCACGCCTTTACGTAAAACTACTATTTTCCCATTTTCTAATTTAACTAAAGTTGAAGGTTTACCGCTTATTTTCCCGCTGTCAACGTAAAAATCAATTTTATTGCCGAAATATTTCTTAGCGTCTTTGATTGTTTCCGCCGGAGATTCGTCTTCTAAATTCGCGCTTGGCGCTACCAACGGCCCGGTTTTTTTGATTAAACTAATTAAATATTTCTTTTTAGGCAGACGAAATGCTAAAGTTTTTACTCCGCGGTGAAGATATTTAAATTTTTTGTCCGAACATGGGAAAATAATGCTTATTTTCCCCGGCCAAAGTTTTAACAATTTTTTCCTTGTCGCATTATCCAATTTTACACTAAACAAATCTAAATCCATCAATGAGCTAATTAAAATTATTAATGGCTTCTTGAAAGCGCGCCGCCGTACTTTATATATCCTTTCAACCGCTTTTTTGGACAATGCCGAACCAACTAAACCATAAAGAGTATCTGTCGCTAAAACGCCAATACCGCCCGCGGAAATTATTTTAACAATTTTTTTA
>CAYRXZ010000004.1:0-48954 GCA_964428615.1 uncultured Candidatus Saccharibacteria bacterium
TGTAATGTTCACCCGGAATTGATTCCGTGTAAAACATAATTCCACTCGCTCTGCCTAAATCAACATAAACATTCCCGCGTTCAATTCTTTGAACTGTACCGCTTACTATTTCACCCTCTTTCCCAATGTATTCTTTTTTTACCGAATCTCTTTCAATTTCCCTGATTTTTTGCAAAACAACTTGCTTGGCAGCTTGCGAAGCAATTCTACCAAAATCTGATTCATCTCCAAGCGGGAATTCAAGTTCATCGCCCACTGCGGCACTTTTTTTTGTTTCCTTCGCTTCTTTCAGCCAAATGTGCCTGTCGGGATTATAAACCGGTAAAAGCTCTTCGTCTGATTCAACTCTTTCTTTTTCAATTTCGCCTTCTTTAATTTCTTCTTTCACGCGCACAGTATTTTCATCAACAATAAGCTTAATCTGCGAAAATTTCATATCTCCGGTTTTAGAATTTAATTTGCATTTAATAAGCTCGCCTTTTTTGCGATATTCTTTTCTATAAGCCGCGGCAAGAGCCGCCTCAATAGCGCCAAAAATTGCTTCGGCGTCTATTCCTTTTTCTTGAGCAATCGTCTCAATCGCTCTGTTTAAAGCTTTAAGATCTAACATTTTTTAAAATGCCCCTAAGGGCTTTATTAATATTAATAATATGTAAAAGAATAAAAAGTGTCAAATTATGAATGTGCCAATAATTTTCTTGCGTGAACCAACGACCTCAATTATAATGGAGCTATTATGAAATTTGTCCATTTACATACACATTCTCATTATTCCCTATTAGACGGGTTGGCAAAGATTGATGATATCATCGATCGCGCCAAGGAGTTAGGGATGAAAGCGGTCGCCCTTACCGATCATGGAAATCTTTACGGCGCGATTGAATTTTATAAAAAGGCTACCAAGGCCGAAATAAAGCCGATATTAGGAGTCGAAACCTATGTCGCTCCCCGCTCGCGTTTTAAAAAAGAAAATAAAATAGACGACCAATATTCCCATTTAATTTTGCTTTGCGAAAACAACACCGGCTGGAGAAATTTAATCCAACTTGTCACCAAATCTTATCTTGAAGGATTTTATTATAAGCCCCGCGTTGATAAAGAAATTTTACAACAACACCACGAAGGCCTTATCGCGCTTTCGGCTTGTGTCTCTGGGGAAATTTCACAACTCATTTTAAATCAAGGAATTGAAGATGCGGAAAAAAAGGTGCGTGAATACCAGGAAATTTTCGGCAAAGAAAATTTCTTTCTTGAAATAGGCTATCACCCAAATTTCCCCGATGCGGAAAAAGCGAATATCGGTCTAAAAAAACTTTCGGAAATTACCGGCGCTCCGCTCGTGGCAACCCAAGACATCCACTACATGAAATCCGAAGACGCCGAATATCACGATATTCTTTTAGCGGTGCAAACAGGCAATAAAACTTCCGACGACGACAGGCTCACCCTGAAAGCCGATGATTTTTCTATGCGTTCACAAGAAGACATGATGGAAATTTTCAAAGATACTCCAGAAGCAATTGAAAATACTATTAAAATCGCCGAAAGATGTGAAGTCAATATCGCGCTAAACAAAATTCTTCTTCCTACATTCCAATTACCCAAAGACGAAACTTCTTCTATTGAATATCTTAAAAAATTAGCCGATAAAGGGCTTTCTGAACGTTTTGAAATAGCCGATGCAAAAATTACTGAACGCTTGGATTATGAAATTAACGTCATTGAAAAAACTGGTTTCGCTGATTATTTTCTTATCGTTCAAGATTTTGTAAATTGGGCAAAAGAAAGAGGTATAATCGTGGGCCCGGGAAGAGGTTCGGCAGCCGGTAGTTTAGTTTCATATGTTTTAGGAATTACCGATTTAAACCCGTTAAAATACGATTTGCTTTTTGAAAGATTTTTAAACCCAGACAGAATTTCGATGCCGGATATTGATATGGACTTTACAGATGTCCGCCGCGATGAAGTTTTCGGTTATATCCGCGAAAAATACGGTGAAGACAAAGTCGCTCAAATTATTACATTTGGAACAATGGCCGCCCGCGCCGCCATTCGCGACGCTGGCCGCGCTTTGGGAATGCCTTATTCACTTTGCGACCAACTTTCAAAAATGATTCCATTTAATCCCACACAAGGAATGAAATTCGGTTGGCTTGATAAATCACTCCAGAAAGTTGCCGAATTTAAAGAAGCTTATGAAACAAATCCCGACGCGAAAAAAATAATAGATGCGGCAAAACATCTTGAAGGCGTTGCCCGCCATGCTTCCGTCCACGCCTGCGGAATAGTTATTAGTAAAGATACGCTTACGGATTTTGTCCCACTCCAAAGAGCGCCTCAAGACCAAAATATCATTATCACCCAATTTGAAATGCATAGTATTGAAGATTTGGGCTTATTAAAAATGGACTTACTCGGGTTGAAAAACCTTACTATTATCGAAGAAAGTATTAGACTCATAAAAGAAATTAGCGGCGATGAGATAAATATTTCCAAACTTTCACTAAATGACAAAAAAGTGTTTAAACTTCTTCAAGAGGGCGACACCACCGGGGTTTTTCAATTGGAATCTTCAGGTATGCGCCGGTATCTTAAAGATTTAAAACCCAATGAATTTGAAGATATTATTGCTATGGTGGCGCTTTATCGTCCGGGCCCGATTGAGCTTATTCCTTCTTTTGTTAATCGTAAACACGGCAAAGAAAAAGTAACATACCTTCACCCAAAGCTTGAGCCAATTTTAGAAAGTACTTACGGCATTGGAATTTACCAGGAGCAAATGATGAAGATAGCGCAAGAACTCGGCGGTTTTACTCTTGCCGAAGCCGACACACTACGAAAGGCTATCGGTAAAAAAATAAAATCTTTGCTCGACGCCCAAAAAGAAAAATTTATAGAAGGTGAAATTAAAAACGGCATAGATAAAAAAATTGCTGAGGAAGTTTGGGATCTTTTCCCTCCTTTTGCTCGTTATGGCTTTAATAAATCACATGCCGCTTGCTACGCCTTAATTGCCTACCGTACCGCCTACCTTAAAGCTTATTGGCCGATTGAATTTATGACCGCTCTTTTGAACTCCGATTCAGGAGACACCGATAGAATTTCTTTTTTAATGTCCGAAGCGCAAAAAAAAGAAATTAAAATTCTTCCGCCTGATGCCAATAGTAGTTTCGCTAATTTCGCCCCCGAAGAAAAAAATATCCGTTTCGGACTTTTGGCGATTAAAAACGTGGGTGCTGCTATCGTAGAAGCGATTATCGAAGAACGCCAACGCGGCGGCCCGTACCAAAACATGACAGACTTTCTTACTCGCGTCAGACACAAAGATTTGAACAAAAAATCTTTAGAAAGTATGATAAAAGTTGGGGTGTTTGATTCATTTGGAATGGATCGCGGCGTTTTACTGGCAAATCTTGATAATATTCTTGCTTTTTGCCAAAATATTAAAAAGTCTGAAAATTCCTCGCAAACCGGACTTTTTGGGAATAATTATCACAGCCCGGCGCTTTTTGAAAAAAACAAAGAAGGCCAAATTGCTCTGCCAAAAGACAAACTTGCATGGGAAAGAGAGCTTCTCGGCCTTTACATTTCAGGCCATCCGTTAAGCGGCTATCTTGAAAAAATTAAAAAATTCAGCCCAACGCCGATTAAAAAAATATTGGCGGAAAAAGAAGGGTCTAATGGCGATACCGCTCAAATCACCGGAGTAATCCTGAAAATCCATAGAATTGTCAGCAAGCTCGGCCAGCAAATTTTATTCGTTATGATTGAAGATTTAAGCGGTTCTATTGAAATAATAGTTTTCTCGGATACTTTGGCAAAAAATCCGGCGATATGGCGCGATAATAACATTATTGTCGCAAACGGCAAGGTTTCGTGGCGTAATGGCGAACCTAAGTTTATCTGTCAACAAGCAATAGAACTCTAAATTATTAGAATTTTATTATTTGACAATAAATTAAACTATCTTATAATAAAAAGAGAAGCTGTGAGACGAACTCACCAATCGTTGAGCTCTCGCTATAGTCGGCGATACGACTAAAAAAGTGGTCTCGCCTAGCGAGACAAATTGGGTGGAACCACGAGGAACTTAAAGCCCCGTCCCAAGAGTTTGCTTTTTGCAAATTTTTAGGATGGGGTTTTTATTAAAAATAATTATTAAAAATATGAAAAAAAATAAATTAGAAAATCAAATAGAAAATATTCGCCATTCTCTTTCGCATCTATTAGCGATGACGGTTTTGGAAAAATTTCCCAAAGCTAAATTAGGAATTGGACCAACTATTGAAAACGGTTTTTATTATGATTTTGACGGTATAAAAATAACAGACACCGATTTGCCGGAATTGGCGAAAAAAATTCGCGAACTTATAAAACAAAATTTGGAATTCAAGGGGGGATCCATTACTTTCGCTGAAGTAAAAAAAATATTCAAAGACCAACCCTATAAATTAGAACTCGCAGAAGAATTCAATAAAAATAAAGAAAAAATATCTGTTTATAAAACTCAAAACTTTATCGATTTATGCGCCGGACCGCATATTAAATCAACCAAAGAAATAAACCCCGACGCTTTCAAGCTTACCAAAATCGCTGGCGCTTACTGGCGGGGCGACGAAAAAAATAAAATGCTCACTCGTATTTACGGCGTAGCATTTAAAACAGAAAAAGAGCTTAAAGATTATTTAAAAATGATAGAAGAGGCTGAAAAACGCGACCACAGAAAACTCGGTAAAGAACTCGATTTGTTCTGTTTTTCTGAATTAGTTGGTCCTGGACTGCCATTATTTACCCCCAAAGGAACAATCATTAAAGAAGAATTACAAAAAGAAATTGAAAAAATTTGCAGAAGTTACGGGTTTAAAAAAGTATCTACACCCCATTTGGCGAAAATTGATCTTTATGAAATATCGGGACACGCAAAAAAATTCAGCGATGAATTATTTCATGTATCTTCCGCAAAAAAACACGACTTCGTAATGAAGCCTGTGCAATGCCCTCATCAAACCCAAATATACGCTTCAAAGCCAAGATCTTACAAAGACTTGCCCATAAGATACATGGAATCTGAAAAACAATACAGAGCTGAAAAGGCAGGCGAAGTTGGCGGACTAACAAGAGTTTATGCTATAACCTGCGAAGACGGCCACACTTTTTGCACAAAAGAACAGGTAAAAAATGAAGTTAAGGCATTAGTAAACATAATAAAAGATTTTTATACCTCAATGGGTCTTTGGAAAAATCATTGGGTTTCTTTATCGACAAGAGGAAAAGACTTTAGCAAATATATCGGCGAAAAAAAAGATTGGGATTTATGCGAAAAAATACTTCAAGAAGTTTCTGATGAAATGAACTTAAAAGCGAAAAAGTGCCCGGGAGAAGCGGCATTATACGGGCCTAAATTGGACTTCATGTTTAAAGACGCTATTGGCAAAGAAATTCAAATTCCAACTGTGCAAATTGATTTTGCAACACCTAAAAAATTCAATCTAACTTACATTGATACCGACGGAAAAGAAAAAAACCCCGTAATGGTACATAGAGCAATCCTAGGTTCTTATGAAAGATTTTTAGCGCTAATAATAGAACATTTTATTGGCGCTTTTCCGCTTTGGCTCTCCCCTGTTCAAGCCATGATTTTACCAATTAGCGAAAAACAAAATTCTTATGCCCAAAAAATTGCCGATGAATTGAAAAAAGAAAATATCAGAGCTGAAATCCCGGATTCAAATGAAACCTTAGGGAAGAGAATCCGGGAGGCTGAAATAAAAAAAATTCCTTATATTTTAGTTGTCGGCGACAAAGAAATCGCCGAAGAATCCGTCGCAGTCCGCCAACGTGGCAAAGGAGATTTAGGCGCAATGAAAATAGAAAAACTTATTGAAAAACTTAAAAAAGAAATTGAAGAAAAAACAATCTCCTAAAATAAAAATATTAGTTATTTTAGGCCCTACAGCCTCGGGTAAATCAGATCTGGCGGTAAAAATCGCCCTTCGACTCAGCTCGGGACAAGCCAAAAAGAAATTCGGAATAAATGGGGCCGAAATAATTTCCGCCGATTCCCGGCAAGTTTACAAAGGACTTAATATCGGCAGCGGTAAAATAACAAAAAAAGAGATGCGAGGCACCCCGCATTACCTTTTAGATATCGCTTCCCCGAAACGCACATTTACTGTTTCCCAATACCAAAAACTCGCCGGGAAAAAGATTAAAGAAATCTTAAAACGAGGTAAAATTCCAATAATTTGCGGCGGCACAGGTTTTTATATTGACGCTCTTATTTATGACTATAAACTGCCCGAAGTTCCGCCCCAACCAAAACTGAGAAGAGAGCTCGAAAAAAAATCGGCCATTGAACTTTTTAAACAACTTAAAAAACTCGACTCGCAACGCGCCAAAAACATAGATAGATTTAACAAGCGCCGACTAATAAGAGCATTAGAAATCGTTTTAACCACTAAAAAACCCGTACCGCCGCATACTTTCCTAAAGGAAAGTAAACAAAATTATGATATTTTGTTTATTGGAATTAAAAAGCCGCAAGAAGAATTAAAAAAACTAATTGCTAAACGGCTTAAAAAACGCCTCAAGCAAGGCATGTTAAAAGAAGTAGAAAAACTACACAAACCCTTCGGATCGGCTCAGGGTAAATCCGGCGTTTCGTGGAAAAAGCTGGAAAGTTTCGGTCTGGAATACCGTTGGCTCGCCAGATATCTGCAAAATAAAGTCCTTCGACAAGCTCAGGATAAATCAGCCTACCAAACAATGGTTTCACTTCTTCAAAAAGACATAGAACATTACGCCAAACGTCAAATGACATGGTTTAAGAGAAATAAAAATATTAATTGGGTTGAGAATTACAAAGAGACCAAAAATTTAACTAATAAATTTATCTATTAAAATTATTTACTATGATATCGTACGATCGTCTGATGTCATAGTAAAATTATCTTATTAACTCCTTTAGAATTTTCTTGAGCGCTTCGGGATTCCCCTTCCCTTTAAGTTTGGCCATTGCCTGGCCGATTAAAAATTGCAAAGCGGTTTCTTTGCCTTTTTTGTAATTTGCCACCGCTTCAGGATTTTCTTTGACTATTTCTTCAAGCGCGGGCCTTAATTCGTCTTCGCCGGAAATCTGCCTTAATCCGCCTTTTTCAATAATCTTATTCGGGTCCAAGCCCGTTAACGACATTTCTTTTAAAATATCTTTTGCCATACGGCTGGATAAATCGCCTTTCGCGATTAAAATAATCAAATCGGCAAAATTTTCAGGCGTAATTTTCAATTCTCCGAAGCCAATTTTTTGCTCGATCATCAAACCCCTTAAATCGCTGGTTAAATAGTTAAAGAATAATTGAATATTTTTTTCTCCGTCCTCTGCTCCGGACTCCGAAACCGATTCCTCAAAAAACTTTGATATCTTGCGGTCCTCAATTAAAGCCTCGGCCTGATTTTCCGAAAGCCCATATTCAGCCATAAATCTTTTCCTTTTCTCGGCCGGCAATTCGGGGATTTCCATTTTTAAAGCTTCCAGGTCAAATTCTTTTAAATTCATAGGTGATAAATCAG
Source organism: uncultured Candidatus Saccharibacteria bacterium (assembly GCA_964428615.1). Lineage (GTDB taxonomy): Bacteria > Patescibacteriota > Minisyncoccia > UBA6257 > UBA9933 > QYPD01. Next base: position 7,570 of record CAYRXZ010000004.1, read on the forward strand.
GCTCGGGAAAATATCTATAATCATGCGACTCTTCTTTTAAACGCTGGGAAACCGTGCGTCTTTTCGCTTCGTCCCAACCCCGAGTTTCTTGGACTATTTTTTCACCTCTTTCTAAAAGTTCCGACTGCCTTTCTATTTCATATTTTATGGCGTCGCCCACTACGCGGAAAGAATTAAGATTTTTTATCTCCACCTTTGTGCCTCGTTCATCGTCTTTGCTGACGGAAATATTTACCTCAACCCGCATCTGCCCCTTTTCCATATCTGCGTTTGAAATCTCCAAATGGCGCATTATAAGCTGAAGCTCTTTGGCGAATTTAACCGCTTCTTCTCCACTTTTGATGTCGGGCTCGGTAACAAGCTCCATCAAAGGCAGGCTGGAACGGTTAAAATCAACCAACGAATAATCGTTATTTGCCGCATGCGCCAATCGCGCCGTATCTTCTTCTAGGTGAACCCTAGTAATCCGCACACCGTTTAATTCTCCGCCCATAACAAGCGGTTTATCAAATTGCGAAATCTGGTAGCCTTTTGGCAAATCGGGATAAAAGTAATTCTTGCGGTCAAATTTTGACGTTTCGGGAAGCTTGCCGTTTAAGGCCATGCCCAGCTTTAAAACCGCTTCAACCGCTTTTTTGTTTATTGTCGGAAGCGCGCCAGGATGCCCCATACAAACAGGACAAATATTCATATTCGGATGTTTTTCTTCGGGGTCGTTCAAACACCCACAAAACATTTTTGTTTTGGTTTTCAACTCTATATGTATTTCTAAGCCTATTGTTGGTTTGTACATAATGGTTAATTTAATTCTAGTAAATTTTCTTTAATATCGCTGGCAACCTCGACAATGCTTTTTTCTCCATTAATTATTTTAATATCTGGAAACCGCTTGCTCAAAATTTCAAATGTTTCCCAAATTTTTTTCAACTTATCCAATTCCTCAAAAAATTCCCTTTCGCCGCGATTCTCATCAATTCTTTTAATGCAAATTTCCGGTCTAACTTTTAAAAGAAAGGTTATGTCCGGCCTCAAAAAGATTTCATTTATTTTAACCAACCAATCAACATTATTTATATCTAGCGAGCCGAAAGCTATTGTTGAATAAAAATATCTGTCTGAAATTACCCATTGTTTATTTTCAAGAGTTGGCACTATTGTCTTTTTTAAGTGTTCGGCTCTATCTGCGCAAAATAAAAGTTGAAACGCTGTCGGACTTACTGAAATTTCTTTTTTTAAAACTTGGCGAATTAAAGCGCCTATCGGCAGCTCTTTTGTCGGTTCTTTAGTTAAAACAACTGAAATATTTTTTTCTTTTTCCAGGTAATTCTTCAACAAATCAGCCTGTGTGCTTTGCCCCGAACCATCAAGCCCTTCAAAAACTATAAATTTCCCTTTTTTCATCAATTTTATATTAGCAAAAAGGGGCAGCATGTGCTACCCCTTTCGATAAAAAGTTCAAAATTAGTTAACCTTATTTTTTCTTCATTCTGTCGCCGTAACCGCAGCTGTCTTTCTCGGGGCATCTGCCATAATTGACACACTGGGGTTCAACGAATCCACGGAATACCGGCGCAACTCTTTCAATATGTTTCGCCATACATTTCGCGATTCTACGAACTTCACGTTGCGCTTTTTCACATCTCCGCTTACCGATAGAATGGATAGCATTCCAGCCATTCACATGAATCAAATCGTAAACGAGCAGAGAATGCGGGAGCACGCCGATAGCTTCTTCTGCCGGAACTCCATCCAACAATAAAGATTCATATGCGTGCACCATCGACCAATGAAGATCGACATACCGTCTCGCAATTGACGATGACGCCGTGTCTATTGATTCGGGAACAAACATTTTACGTCCCAGTCCGGCAAAATGCGCGGCTCGATAGATCGACTCAACGCTCTGATTCCATGTCCGCTGACGCGTCGCTTGATGAAAACAAGCTAAAGACATAGGAGCCAGAAACTCAAAATGGACATGTTTCAGAATTGCTAGAGCCGCTTCGTCGCGATCTCTAATCGCCCTTTGGAGCGCTTCGGCAATCAAATCACCATCCCATGTTATCCCGCCGCCGAGAAAAGCAACACTTTCTTTTTCATGGCGAAAAATGAGATTTTCCATCGTCTCGTTAGTTTCGGCAAAAAGCTGAGATGAAGGGTACCACGCCAATTGCTCATAGTTGCCGCCGAAATCTTCAAAAAGATACGGGGCCACCTCCTTGGCAAGCCGTATCATTTCCCCGACTACGGTCTTTACAATTGACGGCGTTCCCGATTTTTTCGACATCGCCCAAATATGCGATAACTCTCTGGCATTGATCGCTGTTTGAATGTTGGTCCGCGTATAAAGCGGCAATGGATATCTTGCGTCTTCTCCAGGAACACCCGCCTTCACGGCATCTTCGTAAAACTTGAAGCTTTTCTCCATCACCGCTTTGGCCCTATCGGACCATTTCATTGCATCCGGCAAATGAAATCCGCGTTCGGGTTTGGCGCGCCGCAATGATTGTTGTAGATGCGCTGCGAATTCCGGCAAACACAATTGTAGTGTGGCGATACGCGGCAAATCTTCAATGCTGAAAATAAAACAACATTGATCGCCGACAGAACCGTGCCCCATACCAAAACTGTTTTTAATGACAGCCTTAATTTTTTTGTCGCGTTCTTCAGCAGACAAACTCAAAAGCCGTTCAAGGATTTCCGATGAAGCGCCTTCTTCGAAACAGCCAAGAGCGCCAGCCGTAACGATCAACTGCGGATCGCCTGTTACCGACAAAAGTTTTACCTTGAAATCCATAATCCATCTCCTTTCACTCCAGATCTGTTTTATTAGTATTTCCCTACGGAATCATTGGCTACCACCAACTCCACCCCTGCCCTAATAAATCGTTCTCTGCTTTGCCTGTCCGTCTGATACGCTTTTTGAGCAACCACGCGCTTGATACCCACGCGAATGATACGCCGGGCGCATCTGAAGCATGGTACCATAGTGCAATAAATCGTCGCGCCACGCAAAGCAACTCCATCCATCGCCGCTTGAAGAATCGCATTCTCTTCGGCGTGAATCGTACGATCGCAATGCTGTGAAGTAGTACCATCGGGTTGAATTACCGTAATCATGTAATGTCCGGCTTCGTCGCAATGCTCGTCGCCCGGAGCTGAACCCACATAACCGGTAGTCAAAATCGTACGTCTTCTGCTCGTAATGATGGCACCGCTACGGCCTCTATCGCAGGTTGCGCGCTTAGCTACGCCATCCAACATCCCCAAAAAATATTCGTCCCAATTTGGTCTCATAGACACTCCCTCCTTTTCAATATAAATAAGGTTTTAAATTCATTTCTCCTTTTTAAGTTGACAAATTCCTACTTTCCTTTTATCACCCTTCAAACAAAAAAGCAAGGATTTTATCCTTGCTTTTCCTAATTCACTAATTCACTAATTATCCAACCACCTCAATACCCATTGAGCGCGCCGTGCCTTCAACAATCTTCATTGCTGCTTCAATATCATTTGCATTCAGGTCAGCCATTTTCTTTTCAGCGATTTCGCGGACTTGAACTTTAGTCACTGAACCAACTTTTTTCTTTAACGGGTCAGCTGCTCCTTTTTCCACTCCCGCGGCCTTGCGAAGCAAGTCTGAAGCAGGCGAAGTTTTAAGTTTAAAATCAAAAGTTCTATCTTCGTAAATTGTTATTTCTGCCGGAACAATCGCGCCCGTCATGTCCTTGGTAGCTTCATTAAATTGCTGACAAAACTGACCGATGTTTATTCCTTGCGGTCCTAAAGCCGTTCCGATAGGCGGAGCCGGAGTGGCGGCGCCGGCCACAATTTGAATTATTAATATTTTTTTAATTGATTTAGCCATAATTTTACATTTTCTGCGCTTGCAATGAATCAAGCTCAACTGCCGTTTCTCTGCCGAAAATCGCCAGCATTACTTTTAATCGTCCTCTTTCTTCGTCTACTGCCGATATCTTACCCTCATAATCTTTAAACGGTCCGTCTATTATTTTTATAATATCTCCCATACTGAATTCAAGTTTAAATTTTGTCTCATCCTCACCCTTCATTCTCTCCATCAAGGATTCTATTTCATCTTTAGAAAGCGGAGTCGGCTCGGTTGAATCGGCGCCCACAAATCCGGTTACCCGCGGCGTATTACGCACCACATACCAAGAATCTTCACTCATCAACATATCAACCAAGACATAACCCGGATAAATTTTTTCTTCAATCGTTCTGCGTTTACCGTTTTTTATTTTTATCTTTTTCTCTTTCGGAACCAAAACGTTGAAAATTTTATCGTTCATCGCTAAAGATTCAACCCTTTGTTTTAAATAACGCGCTACTGCGTCTTCATAACCAGAATAAGTATGAACGGCATACCAATGCCTTTCGCCTTTTTTCTTAAAATCGCCCGGTGAAACGCGAGTTTTTGGCTTATCAGCGTTTTCTAATGTATTTCCTATCTTATTGTTATCCATAATATTGTTCTGCATTAAGACACTACTTTATCCAATATTAAAGTAAAAATCAAATCTAAAGCGCCCAAAAACAACGCCACGCCGACAGAAAAACCAATAACAATCAACGTCAATCGAGTCGTCTCTTGTTTTGTTGGCCAATTCACTCTCAAAAATTCTCTATACGCTTCGGTAATATAATCTTTTGCTTTTCTAAATGTATTCATTATATTTAGATATCTAAATTCTTAACCGTTGTCGCTTGACTTTGAATGAAATGTTTTCTTGGTTCAACCACTTCGCCCATTAAAATATTAAATAATCTTTCAGCTTCCTGCGCATCTTCAACCATAACTTGTTTTAAAACCCGTCTTTCGGTGTCCATTGTAGTTTCCCAAAGCTGCTCTGGGTTCATTTCTCCTAAACCTTTGTAGCGTTGGATTCCAATTCCGGGACGTTTTTCCGAAACCGCTTCGCCCCCTGCTCCCGCCTCAACTTCATTTATTTCTTCAAACTCTTCTTTATCTTTATCTTTTTCTTTCAATTTTTTCCTAGCAAGCTTGGCGTCTGTCATCTCTTTTAAAATCTTTTCTTTCTCTGTGTCATTATAAGCATATCTTATTTCCTTACCTAATTGCAATCTATATAACGGTGGCTGCGCTATATACAAATGACCGCTTGTAATTATTTCGTTAAAATACCGATAAAAAAGCGTCAAAAGCAATGTACGAATATGCGCTCCGTCAACATCGGCATCAGTAGCAATTATTATTTTATAATACCTTAACTTGTTTAAGTCAAACTCATCACCAATAGCCGTACCTATTGCCATAACCAAAGAACGGATTTCTTTATTTAAAAGTATTTTATCTATTCTTGATTTTTCAACGTTTAAAATCTTTCCGCGCAAAGGCAAAATAGCCTGAAACCTTCTGTCACGCGCTGATTTAGCCGAACCGCCAGCAGAATCTCCCTCTACAATAAACAATTCCGATTCTTCAGCATCCTTACTTGAACAATCAGCAAGCTTGCCAGGTAAAGTCATTCCGTCTAAAATACCCTTTCGTAAAACTGTTTCTTTTGCCGCCCTTGCCGCCTTTCTTGCTTTTGCTGTTAATAAGCATCTTTCAATAACAGCCCGCGCTTCAGAAGAATTCTTTTCTAAAAACTCTTTAAGTGCCTCAGCAACGACCGTTTCAACCGCTGTTCTTGCCGGCGGATTGCCCAAGCGAGCCTTTGTTTGACCTTCAAATTGAGGTTCGCGAAGCTTAACTGAAACAATAGCTGATAAACCTTCACGAACATCATCGCCTATTAAATTATCATCTGAATTTTTCAAGTAATTTCCGCCCCTGGCATAATCATTCAAACTTCTGGTGAGCGCGGAACGAAAACCGGTTAAATGCATTCCACCATCCGGAGTGTAAATATTATTAGCAAAACTTAATTCTTGAGTTTCAATTTCTTGGCTATAAACAAAGGCTGCCTCAACTTCTATATGCTCATAAGTTTTATTGATATAAAACGGTTCATCCTGAATTCGCTGATTAAAACGATTTAAATAATTTATGAAAGCTAAAAGCCCCCCTTCAAAACAAAATGAATAATAGAATGGGCCGTCTTGCCCTGAGCTTGTCGAAGGGCGCCAATCAATAATTTCTATTTTTACGCCTTTAGTTAAAAATGCTTGCTGGCGAAGATGATCAACTATCGTTTTTCTATTAAACTCAACATTGCCAAAAACAGACTTATCCGGCTGAAAAGTTATTTTTGTCCCAGTTGTTTTTGAAGAACCGACTTTTTTAACTTTATATTGCGGGGTTCCTGTTTTATATTCTTGAACGTATTCCCCGCCGTCTTTACTAACCTCCGCTTTCACCCAAATTGAAAGCGCATTCACAACCGAAACACCAACTCCGTGCAAGCCGCCGGAAACTTTATAAGATTCTCCTCCAAATTTTCCGCCAGCATGTAAAGTACAAAGCGCAGTTTCAAGTGCTGATTTTTTTGTTTGTGGATGAATATCTATAGGAATTCCTCTTCCATCGTCTGTTACCGCAACTTTATTTTCCGGCAAAAGTTCAACTCTGATATTTTTGGCGAAACCCGCCATAGCTTCGTCTAAACTATTATCAACAACTTCCCAAATTAAATGGTGTAAACCATCTACTCCGGTTGAGCCAATGTACATTCCCGGCCTCTTTCTTACCGGCTCTAACCCTTCTAAAACATAAATGTCTTTAGCACTGTAAGACGCGCTAGCCTTTAATTCATCACCGCTTGTTTCTGGTGCTTTTTTTTTCTTTTCTTCCACTTTTTTAACGGTTTTTTTAGTGATTTTTTTAGCCATAAACGAAATAAAACACCCGTTTGGGCACTTTTATTATATCAAAAATAAAGATAAAAACAAGCGATTTTTGCCCTAATTAAGCCCAAATAAGATAGTATTTAAAGCTTTTATTTGAATTTTATTTTTTCCTCGCTTTTCCCCTTAAGAATTTCGTCAACCATTCTAATTTCATCTAAAATCCCGTCTATCAAATCATAACCTTTTGCTTCCTCATAACTCACCCATATATACTCAACTGCGTCATTATCCAATTTAACTTCGCCAGATTTATATGAAGCATAAAAACTTAAAGTAATAACAGGGGTGCCGTCTGACCTTATAAACGCCAAATCTAATAAATATTTCACAAGTCCTACTTCCAAATTTACCTCCTCTTTAATTTCCCGACGCAAAGAAGTTTCTACAGCATAATACCAACTACCCTCTTTTGTGGTCGGTGGTGTTTGAATATAATCATCTATCTCTAATCCTCCGCCCGGAACTGTCCATTTATTAGGAAAGACTTTTTTATTTGGGCTGCGTTTAATAATTAAATATTTGCCATTTTTATGAATGATGGCCGTGGAAACAATGCGATGTAATTCTTTATTTTCCATAAAATTATATTTACATTATAAGCCAAAAATATACAAAGCGTTAATATCTTCTCACCCTCATACCCGTAAAAGGTTAAAACTTATTATTTTCACAACCGTATCTACAGACGTCCTATCTCCGTAATATTTTTTATATGTCTCCAGCATTTCTTCCTTATCTTTAAATTTTTCATGCCCTTCCAAATCTTCGTCCTCAATATCTACCAGCTTCTTCTCTCTTATCCCGATAATTTCTGCTTCGGCAAATTTATTTTTGGTTTCCCATTCAAGAAAATCCAACTTATCGCCGACTTTCAAATCTTTATCATCAAACAAACGCCATGTAATTGTTTTTCTACCATCAAGAATTTCTTTTGCTAAAACTTGTCGAAATTTGAGAGTTTTCATATTTTTATTTTCCACAACAATGTTTATACTTTTTGGGAGTCCCATCTTCTTTTTTTGCTCCACATGGACAAGAGTCATTACGACCAACTTTATTGCCTGACGCTGATTTATTTTGATTTGTCTGCTGATTTATGCCAATTTTTGAAACCGGCGACATTTTTAATCCGTGTTCATCCGTTTTCTTATCCGCGTTTATCCGTGCCTGGCGAAGCCATTCTTCAAAATTCGCCATCATTTCTTTAAACATTGTATAACTCTCACGACGATACTCAATTAACGGTTCTTTTTGGCCATATGCCCGCATTCCTACCGATTCCCTTAATGCTTCAAGATTTTCTAAGTGACTCATCCACAAAACATCTAATATCGCTAATGACGACTTATCGTCTTTTATATTAACAAGTATTTCTTGTCTCTTTTTGTAAAAAGCAGCTCTTTGTTTATTTAAAACATCGTCATATTCCAATAAATGTTTCCTTAAATCAAAATTAAGGCCTTCTATTTTTCTTTGCGCTTCATTTACCGCACGGGAAACCAAAGAAGATTCGATTGGCTGATCTTCGGGCAAATTAAAGCTTTCCATTAATGATTTTATTTTATCGCCCCCAAAAATTCTTAATAAATCATCTTCTAGGGAAAGGAAGAATCGCGAAGAGCCTGGGTCACCTTGTCTGCCACTTCTTCCTCTCAGCTGATTATCAATTCTTCTTGCCTCATGGCGTTCGGTGCCAATAACATGCAAACCACCTAAATCCTTCACTTTTTTAGCTTCTTCGAGATTAAACGGATTTCCGCCTAAAATAATATCAACTCCACGACCCGCCATGTTTGTAGCAACAGTTACCGCTCCGGCTCTTCCGGCCTGAGCAATAATTTCTCCTTCACGTTCATGATTCTTGGCATTTAAAGTTTCATGTGGAATACTGGCTTGTTTAAATAAACCCGATAAAAGTTCATTATTTGTAATTGACGCCGTGCCAAGTAAAACCGGCTGGCCTGCCATATGTCGTTCTCTGGTTTCTTCAACAATCGCCCGATATTTTACTTCAAGATTTTTATAAATAGAATCTGGAGTATCCTTACGCGCTACAGGTTTATTTGGCGGCACACTCACAACTTCCAAATTATAAACTTTGTGAAATTCTTCAGCAGAAGTCTGAGCCGTACCCGTCATTCCAGAAATTTTTTCATACAAACGAAAATAATTTTGAATTGTAATTTGCGCAAATGTTCGCGTTTCTTGTTTAACATCAACTCCTTCTTTAGCTTCAATTGCCTGATGAAGTCCGCCGGAATATCTACGACCATACATTTTTCGACCGGTAAATTCATCTATAATAACTATTTCCCCTTTTTCAACTATATAATGTTTATCCTTAAAAAATAGCGCTTTCGCTTTTAAAGACTCCTCCAAATAATGCACTAACCGGAAATTTTGCGGGTCATAAATATCTTTAAGACCTAAAGCTTGTTCAACTTTGTCTATACCCTTATCTGTTATGCTCGCGCTTCGCGCTTTTTCATCAACTACATAATCTTCATCTTTTTCTAAACGGGTTGCTACTCTAGCGAAAACTTTATAGAATTGGCTCGATTCGGCGTCCGGACCGGAAATAATCAATGGCGTTCTAGCTTCATCTACCAAAATACTATCCACCTCATCAATAATGGCAAAATAATGCTTTCTTTGAACCTGCTGAGCCGGATCATAAGCTAAATTATCCCTTAAGTAATCAAAGCCAAATTCATGATTTGTACCATAAACAATATCAGTTAAATAAGCTTCTTTTCGCGAAACTGGTCTTAAAAAATTCTGAAAAACCTTGAAAGAACCGAGCTCATCACGCTTCTCATCTTCTTGGGAAGTAGTCATCTTATATTCCGGGTCATAGATAAAAGCAGCTTCATGCATTAAACAACCAACAGACATTCCAAGCGCGTAATAAATTTGTCCCATCCAAACCGCATCGCGTCGCGCCAAATAATCATTCACTGTAATTATATGAACTCCTTTTCCTGTTAAAGAATTTAAATAAACCGGAGCCGTTGCCGCCAAAGTTTTTCCTTCACCAGTTATCATTTCGGCGATTTTCCCCTGGTGCAAAATAATTCCACCAATGAGCTGAACATCAAAATGCCTTTGCTTTAAAACTCTTTTTGAAGCTTCACGGATCAAAGCAAAAGCCTCGGGCAAAATTTCGCCGAGGTCTTTTCCTTCTTGGGCAAGTTTTTTAAATTCGAAACTTTTGTTTTTAAGTTCTTCGCCTGATAATTTTTCAAATTCCAGTTCAAAAGAATTTATTTTTTTTACTAAAAGTTCAAAATTTTGCTTGCCGAAAATTTTTCCAATAATATTAAACATGCCGCCCAATTTTCTTTTCTTTATATTTTTTAATTTCTTGCTGGAGTTTATTACGAACCTCACCTATCGCCAATCTGACATCATCATTTGAATTCTCAGCGCGAAAAACTTTTTTCCTTAAAGAAAATGTCGCTTCGGCGTAAAAAACTTTTCCGCTTTTGTGATGTTTTGTCGTTCTGGCAATTTCAACAAGAATTTTTATTTCTCCTTCTTTCTCGAATTTTTTAAGAAATTTATCCAAAGAGCCAATTTTTTCTTCCACATATTCACGAATTGAAGGCGTTAAATCTAAATTTGTGGCTTTTATATTTATTTCCATATATTTATGTACAATTTTATTAATATAAATATTATACGGCTTTAAAAAGATTTCACAAGTTAATTAAAAAATCCCTCTCCGACCTAAATCGGAGAGGGATAAAAGATTATTTCTTCTTTTTCTTGCCCTTGGCTTTTTTCTTAGCTGCCATTGTAATATTCGCAGGCGTTTTTATATTTTTTTATTAAAAATTTTGTCGCTTGCGAAAAGAATTTTTAGCCAATGTTGGATTGTCGACCTGCCAACCACACTGACTATTAGAAACATCGTTCTTACTTTAATTTTAAAGTAAATATGTTTCTACGTAAATGTGGATAACTCAGTTTCAGTAAAAATTTTTATTTTTTACTAAACATACTCTATTTCTTCTTCTAATTTTACTTTAAATTTTTTATAAACTTCGTTTTTTACCAAAAAAATAAGAGATTTTACGTCATTTGCCGTAGCGTCAAGCGCATTAACTATAAAATTAGGGTGTTTTGGCGAAACCATTGCCCCGCCGCAAGAAATACCTTTGAGTCCGGCTTCGGAAATTAAATAAGCAACTGGAATTATCGGAAATGGGTCCGTTTTTATTGTTTTTTTTATATTTTCGTCAATTTTTCTCATTTGTTCTAACAACACATTTTTAAAAGTGCTGCCAATACTGGGATACTCAAGGGGTTGCCTTTCTATTCTATATTTAATATTTTTTGCCGCTATATTGCACATCTCTTTTTTATCGCCTTTTGGAGCAAATAAAGTCGCCTCTAAAATTATTTCCCGACCGCTATTAGATTTAAAAATACTTGAACGATAAAAAAATTCACACTTACTATTTTCTCTTTTAATTAATTTAGGTGTTTTTTTTGAAATATCCAAGCTAATAACTTCTTTAACGACGTTTTTTGTTTCTCCACGAAAAGCACCTGCATTGCCGCGAATCGCTCCACCCAAAGTTCCAGGCAACCCAGCAGCCCATTCTAAACCGCTAATTCCTTTTTCCAAAAAATAATCAATTAATTCCGTCATCGAAGTCCCAGCGCCAACTTTTATTAAATCATTTTCCTTTTTTATAAAATTTATTTCCGGCTTTAAAACCAAGCCATTAAAAACTCCATCGCTAAACAAAACATTTGTTCCTCCGCCTAAAATAAAAACTCTATTGTTGTATTCTCGCGCTTTCTCAATCGCTTTGCCAATTTCTTCAACATTTTTCGTTTTCAAAAAAAATCTTGCCGGACCACCAATTTTATAGTTGCTATAATTTTTTAACAAAACATTTTCTTCAAACATATTTATATTTATATTTATTTAATTCAAAGCTAAATCTAAAAAAACATCTTCATAATCAATTTTACCCGACTTTACCAAAATATCACAATCGGCAATTTTTTTTACTAAATCTTTTGACATATATCTTGAGCTAGCCATAAAATTAAAAACTTTCACTAACTCTTCTTGCCCCAATAATAATTTTTCTAAATTAACAATCTTTTGCTTTAACGATAAATTCCTAATAATAGAGTTTATAAAACTGAAAATGTTTGGTGCTTCAAAAGAATAATCTCCAATACTTTTAACGTCTGAAAGGTTAATTTCGGCATTCGTCTGTGCTTTCCATAAAATTAACTTGTCTAATTCATTCATAAAGCCCCATGTATTTCCCTTAAAGTTTTCCGCCAAAAAATCTAAAGCTAGGGATGAAATTAAAACTCCCCTATTTTTAATCTCTTTCTGACCAAAAAACTTTAATTTTTCTGCATTAAGTTCATCAAATTTTTCCATTAAAAAGGCTTTTTTAAAAATATTTTCAAATTCTCTAGGAACGGCTTTTTCAGAAATTAAAATTGTTAAATCTTTCAGATTAAAACGGCGCTTAAGAAATTCTTTCATTTTTTTAGGCTCTGTTTCGGAAATATTTTTCAAAACTGCCATTTTTTTATTGCCAAAAATGGACATCTGGTCTGTAAAATCTTTTAATTTTTCAAATTCGCCTTCTTCTTCTAGGTCAAAACGCGCTAAAGAAATATCAGAGTGTTTTTGTTTATATTCATTAACTATTTTATCCAATTTTCTTTGTCTCCGATAAGAATCAGAGCCATATAAAAATATAATCATAATTTTTGGCACCTGGGACAATAATGAGCCGAGCGTCCACCTATTTTAACTCTTTTTATGACACCCCCGCAATGGCGTAAACATCTTTCATTTTCTTTTCTATAAACTAAAAGTTTTTTACCATACCCTCCGAGGATACCCGAAGTATCCCGAAAATCACTAATAGACGTTCCCTTTAAATTAATAGCCCTTTTTAATATTTTTTTAATTGCAAAATAAATATTTTTTATTTCTCCACTTTTTAATTCATTCGCCGGCTTAAATGGATTAATTTTCGCTTCAAAAAGAATCTCGTCGGCATAAATATTACCTACACCAACAATAATATTCTGATTCATTAAAACCTGTTTTATTTTACCGCGAGCTTGTCTAATGATTTTTTCAAATTTACTTAAAGTAAAATTTTTATCTAACGGTTCCGGACCAAGTTTTGTTAAATCCGGCAATTTTTCAACTTTTTCTTTTTCTCCAAATAAAACTTTTGCAAACTTTCGCATATCCGAAAGTGCCACCTGCCAGCCATTATCAAAATAAAAGATCAAGTGGATATAACCATTAACTTTTTCTTTTAATGAACCCTTTATCAAGCTTAATACTTTATATTTATTACCCGGTATTTTCTTGACTCCCCATTTGCCATAAAGCAGATGACCTGTCATCTTTTGATGAATAAGAAGCAAATAATAACTTTTAACTTTTAGCTTATAACTTTTAGTTAAATATATAAGTATATTTTTTCCTCTACGGGCGATTTTTTCAATTTTTAATCCTTTTATTTGTTTTTCAAAATCCGCCGGTTTGGGCACCTTAATAATTTTCGGCGCGTCAAACCAAACGCCGGTGATTTTTCTGCCAGTAATTTTTCTATTTAAGCCATTTACTACTGTTTGAACTTCTGGAAGCTCGGGCATATTTCAATTATAGCCCGAAAACGACTTTATTACACTCACTCTTCCCCGTAAACGATTTCTTTTGAGGGAATAAGCTTGGGATCTGTAGGTAAGGTGAAGTGAAAAATTGAACCGCGGTTAATTTCCGACTCAGCCCAAATTTTCCCGCCGTGGCGATTTATAATATTTTTAGCGATATAAAGCCCAAGCCCAGAACCTTCAGTAGCAAATTTAATGGCATTTTCCGAACGGAAAAACTTAGTGAATAGTTTTTTAATATCTTCTTCTAAGATTCCCACGCCGGTATCCTTAACTTTTATTTCTAAATAAGGCTCATTTTTTAATCGTTCAACTTTAACAATCACTTCTCCATTAACAACATTATACTTAATAGCATTATCTATAAGATTAGAAAGAACCATTGATATTTTTTGGCGGTCAATTGATAAAGGAATAGATTTGTCCTCAGGCCTTTCAAGATAAATTTTTACATTAAACTGTTTTGATAAAGGATCCATATCGCGAATAATATCTTCAACAAAACTTATAAATTCAACATTTTCAAATTGATAACCAAATTCCCCTTCTTCTATTTTTGACACATCAAGCATATCATTTATTGTTTTCATCAATTTCGTTACCGCACCTAAAGCAGTTTCAATTATCGGTTTTTGCTCTTCGGACATTTTTTGCTTTGAGAGTTCTTCTATCGCCCAATGGGTCGCCGTTGCCGGAGTTCTTAATTGATGAGAAGCGGTAGAGATAAATTCCGTTTTTGATTTTAAAAGTTTTATCTCGCGAGTTCTGTCGCGAATAATTTTAACAAATCCCAAAAGCTGACCGTTTAAATCGGCGATTTTATCTGTTGCTACCCGCAAACTCATATCAGACTCATTAAACGAAATGTCCACTACCTGAGGATATTCTCCCGGAGCTGAACGCCTGACTACCAAGGGCGCCAACGAAGGAAAAATCGCTTGACTTAAAAGCTTAAACTTCTGTTCGCGAGCCGTTTCAGGAGCAAAGTATTTATCTAGCACTTCATCCGATTTAAGCCCAAAAATTTCTTCCGCTGCTTTATTAAAAATAAGAATTTTAAAATTTGGATCGTAAGCAATAATGCCATCTTTTAAATTAGCAATTATACTTTTTAATTCATTCCTTTCAATTTTTATCTCTAAATTGGAACGCGCTAATCTTAAATTATTAATCAAAATTATCACTGCTAAAACCAGTAAAATCGCCAAAACGATAAAAACTAAAACTTGTGGAAGATAAATTAAATCAATTATTAAAAGAGCGACCAAAAAAGGCAAAAAAAACCAAAATAACCGCATTTCCGGCAATTTGGCGTATAAAACTATTTTTTGGAAGAAACGCTTCATTACAATCCCAATATGTACAATCTATTGTCGTATTTATTTATGAAAAATAATTTGCCGTCAGCTAATTTTAAACCGAAGGCATCTATTGCCAAAGAACTTCCATTTAAAATCTCTTCAAAAGAGTTTTGCGTTATGTCTATCTGATATATTGAATCAACAAAATAAAGTGCATTTTTCAAATAGTCATCGGGTAATGACGCTTTATCGGGGATACTTTTGGGAATGGCGCAATAGATTTTTGGGTCAGAAACAAAGCATTTTTCCGGCAAAGTCATAAACTCAATATTAGCCTTAATTTCCCCCTGATCATTTATTAAATTTAAAACCCTATTTCTGCCATCCGCAAAACTTGAAAATTGTAAACCGATTTTGCCATCAGGAGACCAATTAATAATTAACCCGTTTAAATCTTTTTCGCCCGCAGTGAGCCTACTTAATGTTTTTTTAATAACATCAACAGCCCAAATTGAAGCCTGATAAAAAGCCGATGGTTTAGAAATAAGCGTTATTTTATTTTGAGAAATCCAATCTAAATCAAAATCGTTTTGATAAAACGAAATCAAGGTTGTTGGCTTCTGCTTCAAATCAACCAAACTTTTTGTTATTAAATCACTTTTATTTAAATCTTTAGTATTTGCTAAAAAATAAGCGATTTTTTTGCCGTCTGGAGAAAAATCTACAGCAGTTATTTTATCAACTAAGGATTCAAAAATATTATTTTCAGAATTATAAATAACGAATTTTGACGTACCTGTATTATTGGTTTTTATAATAACTCTTTTGCCGTCAAACGATGATTTAAGAGATTGAAAATTTTCTACTGGAACTGAAGTTAAAACTTCGTCGGCGCCGTCAACCTTCACTTTATAAATTATCCCATCGCGACCCATATAAAATACTCCGCTTTCCTGAATTTTTTGTGTAGAAGAAGCGCTTGTAGTTAAAGAAAGGTTTGAGTCAAAAATCCAATAATCATAAATTGTATTATCGCTTATAATACTCAACTTTGAAGCAGCGGCGCTACCTAAAGGCAAACCTGCAAGATTATCTCCGGAAATTGTCTGGCCGCTAATAGAACCCTGAGAAGAAGATTGCGGGGTCAAAATAACCCTTGTTTTCTGCCAAGCGAAATAAATGCCAATCCCCAAAGCAATAACACATAATACTACTATTATTATTGTGATTAATTTTTTATTCATAAAACTATGTCTTTTTTACTAAAACATCCCAATGATCGCTTTCTAAGGCATAAACCGCACCCGAGGGCGCAACATATTGTGTTGCCCCATCAGTCGTTCTATCAGATATTTTTTTGAAATTTTGCGTAATATAATTATTAAGATTTGTATTTAATCTCAAATCAATCTTATAACCATTACAATGACTATAAGTTCCTACGGAATGAACTGTGCCACAACCCTCAGTGCCGGCAGTCACAAAAACATTATTAGATCCTATCCCAGCCGCCAAAATCCCGACTTCATTTAAAGTCGGTTGTAAAATTCCATTAAGATTAACGCACCCGCTTGACTGCCCGCTCGAACAAGTATTTTTAACGCCTATACCTACCGATGATAATTGATTCCTCGCTTGATCTTCATTCAAAACTTCACTTTCAAAAGAACGTGTGGCGCCCCCGCCACCAAACGAACCACCTTCATAAATCTCATTATAAGGAGCAGATGCTATCCCCGAAGAATTTGCATACTTAGAAACATCAACACTAGCACTTGTTAAGTTTATTAAACTTGCCGGGTTTTTTAGATTTACCAAATCAGGGTTTATCGTGTTAAGAATAAGATAAGCGCTCAATAATAAAACTATGCCCCAAATTGCCGCCCAAATCCACTCTATTGCGTCTTGCTTTGTAGAAACCGCTCCGGAAACAGTCCATAAAATTGCCCCATAAACCAAAACACCCAGAGCTGCGCCGCCAACTATACCCAGAGCAATTTTGTAAAATCTAGCAACAAAATCTGCCGGATTAGTTGTCCCGGCCCAAGGATACCCATATTTCACATCTATTTGTGAAGGCGTAAGTATTTTTTGTTCCTGAGCGTAAGATAAAACCGGCGTTAAAAAAACAATAAACGCTATAGATATTAAGATAAAAATATTAAAAGTTTTCCTCATTTTACCGTTAAATTAATTGTCTTGCTCGCCGATTCAAGTGTTTTTGTTATATTGTTAATAACAACCGATAAATTTATAATTGAATCCACCGGCGTTTGAGGGTCAACATTTAAGCTAAGCCTAAAAGGGTCATCTTTTTGCGATTTGGGCTGCTTATCTAAAACCGACCACTGGACAGAAAAATTTTCTTTATTATCTGTAGTGAAAAAAAACGGAAACAATTCAAAAATTGACTCGCCGGTTTTAATTTTATTATCCGCGTACGGCGCGCTTACTACCGCTTCTGGCCGAACTATCGGAATATTTATCATCTTGTCTATAAATCCAATATTTGCATAATCAACAACCGCTATCCTGACTTCTGTTTCTTGCCCAAAATAATTCGGAGTTATAAAATTTATTTTTTTAATTCCCAACCCGTTATTTTCATTTTTAACTAATTTATCGTTTATATACCACCGAACTTTTACATCAGATAAATCCGCCGGCTTACCATTATCTATTAATTCAAAACTAACTTCTATGTTGGTTCCAGCGGTAGGCAAAATCTTACCAGCATACCAATCTGGAACATAATTCTGCGCTTCCCAAGAAATTAAAAACTGAGGAATAACTTGGGCGTAAGAAAAATTAAAAAATAATAGATAAAAAATAATAAACGCCGATACCGAAAAAATAATTTTCAATTTTAATTCTAATTTCTTCATACAATTTTTATTTATTCCACGGCAGCGATTGACGCAATCTTACCGGACAAATTTCCGGTTGTGGCGGAAACCACTTCGGCTATCTTTGGATGATTAATCATATATATTGCAATAACCACACTCACTGTTTTAAATGGCAAAAAACTCACAAATGGAATTATATCTGCCAAGTTCCCAACGATAACTGAAATTTGTTGCCTAAATCCCACTCCTCCTTTCATTATAAGCCAAAATTCTGTAACCGCAAAAAACAGAAGACTGAAAATCGGCGCTATAAAAAGCATTATTAATCCAATAACTGGAATTAACGCCATAAGATTGAAAAGAACGTCAACAATATCGGCAAAAAGACTAAGCAAAATAACCAATAAAGTTTCCACTAGTGAAATTTTCTTTTGATTATCCATTTTTTTCTTTTCTTTCTTCTTCTTCGTCGCTTTTTAACAATTCTTCAGGATTCGTAGTAATTATGCTATTTTCAAAATAGGAAGCGATTATTTGAATTGCCACATGTTTCAAACCAGCAAAAAATAATCCTTCTCCTACGCTAGCCTGAAGTAATAATTCTTTTTCAGTTGTAGAAAGATTAAATGTTTTAGCTATTGTATCTATGCCAACCGGCGCCTGTTTAAGTAAAAGCTGAATCGCCGAGTTGGAAATAATCGGCCGGCCCTGCGGTGATTCTAAAAAATCTTCAACATTCTGAGTTATAGTAGTTAAACCCAAATAATATTTTCTGCAGCGTTTCGCTAAGAATGAAAGAAAATTTGCACTATCAGGATATTTCATCAACCACCACGCTTCATCTATAAGCATTATTCTTTTTTTCATATCGGCGCGGATAAGATTCCAAATAAAATTCAAAATTATATACATCGCAATAGGCCGAAGCTGTTCTTCTAAATCACGAACAGAGAAAACAATTAAACGATTTTTTATATCTACATTTGTCGCTCTATTAGTAAATCCTGCATAACTTCCTTTTGTGAAACGCTCCATGCGTTTTCCTAAAGTTCTTCCTCCCTCAGTACTTTCAAGTATTGTTTGAAAATCTTCCAAAAGCGGCGCTTCAAGCTCTGTGAAGTCAGGGTTATCGGGAGTAATATTACGCGATTCATATGTAGCAATTATAGCGCTGTCTAAAAGAGCTTCTTCTTCAGCGGTAATCTGTCCCAACATTAATTTTATTAACCCGGCAAGATTAAGAATATGAGATTTAAAAATATCTGCCGGATCTTCGCCTTTTGGAACTATTGGAATATCGAAAGGATTTATCTGATTCTCTGAAGTAAGAGATATCTTAAAGAAACTCCCGCCAACCGATTCTGCTAATTTTTGATATTCATTTTCTGGGTCAATTATCAAAACATCTATGCCCATCATTAAATAACGCAAAACTTCAAGTTTGCAAGCGTATGATTTTCCGGAGCCAGACTTAGCAAAAACCACCGAATTGGCATTTTCCAAAGAAAATCTATCAAAGATAACTAAAGTATTATTGTGGCGATTCAAGCCATAAAGAATTCCTTCATCTGAGGTAAGATCCACCGAGACAAATGGGAATATTGAAGAGGCGGGGTCTGAATTCATCGGCGAATTAATTAAAAGTTTATCGGTATTTAAAGGCAAAGTTGAACTAAAACCTTCAGCCTGTTGAAACATTGCCGGTTTAACATAAACAAGCTTAGATTCAAATAAAGAATTTATTTTTTCTTCAAGTTTATTCAAATTATCTAAGGTATCAGCATAAAAAGTAACGTAAACGCCCAAATTAAATAATTTTTCTTGCGCTTGCTGAAGTTGATCTCTCAAAGCTTCAATATCTTGAAAAGCTGTTTCTAAAATCGGATCGCGCACCAATCCTTTTCCTTGACGTTCAATTAACTGCGCTTCTATCTGTGCCGTCTTTTTACGCAGATTTCTTAAAGCTATTGATGTATCAACCGGATGAATAAAAATTGAAATATCTAAAAGCTCCGATAAATTAATAATTGAATTAAACCAGCCGCTTGAAAGATAACGCGGGTAATTAAATATAAAAACAGTTTTAACAAATTTATCCCCTAATTTCAGATGTCCCGGTTCCACTTCCATGCCAGCCGGCGCAATAAGATTTTCCACTTCATTTTCGTCGCCCTTATTCCGTTGTAGATTTTTTGGAATCATTTTCTTTCAATTGTTGATGGGTTATATAAATTATAAAATAGTTCCATAAGCTCTCCTTCTTTTAGCGCCACCACCCTTAATCCTATTTGTCCTAAACCGCTAACTACCTGGTCAGTTCTCTGATTTAACTGGGTTAATTTCTGTTCAAAACTTTCTTCTATAAAAGATTTTTCACTCTTTTTCCCAAAGTTAAAAACGTCCAATAATTTTTTACTCCCGCCAGGAATCGATATTGGGTCATAAGGAACAACAACAAAAAAATTTTTAGCCATAACAGCATTTGACTCAATAAAAGAATGTATAAACTCCGAATATTCGGATATTTGATTTTTAAGCAATTCGTTCTGCTCTGATGAATAACGCTCATCTAATTTATTAAGATAATTTTCTATATTCATTTTGCGCGAACGAATAATTATCTGGACTGAAAAATCTAAAGTATTTAAAAAGTTTTGATATGCAAAAATTATAATACTTTGTTCTTCTTCAGATTTAAGCTCAAAGTTTATTCCCGAAACCATAAGTACGCGCCTCAATGAGCCGTTTTTTAAAATTATCGCGTCGTCGCGAATGTCTTTAATATCAACAATTTGTTGTGTTGGTTGAGCTTCTTTCGCCATATAGTTTAATTATATAATTTTTAGCTTTTAATTACTAATTATTTATCTATAATCAATGCGTCTTGCCGCTTCTTTTTCTCCTGTTAATTTTCTAAAAACCTGAAATTTTTCTTTGCTGTTTTTCCCCGAATAATTAAACGCTATTTCTTTTTCTCTTTTTGGAATAGGATTTTTTGTAGTCATTAAGTCCTGCCATAACTTTTTGACCGAAGGCGCTCCGGCAAAAAAATCTTTCAATGTTTCTCTTTTAGCTTCAAACTGTTGGCTCTTCACGGTTTTTTGCCAAAGATAAAACTTTGGCCTCCAAAAAAATCCAAAAGCATGAACAGCTATTTTAGGCAGTGGCTGACCGTTGTATTTAACAAATGCCAAAGCAAGTGAAATTGAAACTAAAATCGCTGTTATCATAATCCAAAGCCAAAACGCTAAGGCAAAATGAAGAGCAAAACTTATCGCAGCCGCAACCCCTAAATAAAGAAGTTGTTTTAATGTTAATGGCCCGACTATTTTATTTTCAATTTCAATAAATTGGGGAATTTGAAAGTGCATGTTTTTATTTATTTTAACATTCCCAAATCAAGTGTTTCTTCATCTTTAGATTCTTTTTTCTCTCCAATTTCTGGCTTCTTTTCTCCAATTTTATTCTCTTCAATTTTCCCTTCATGTTCTATGATCGGGCTTTCCGCATAATTAACTACTTTTATAGCTTCAGAAATTTTATTATTTTCAACAAGACTCTCTCCAATATTTGTTTCTACAAAATTTTCTTTTTTGCCCAAAATCGGTTTCTCTATTTTTTCCTGTTCTTCTATTTTTATTTCCGGTTTATATTCCTCTTTTTTTTCTTCTACCGCCTCAAATTCTCCCCCAAACTGCAGTTCCGCCTTAACTGGAGCATCTTCCTTTTTTGATTCATCTTTACTTCGTAGAAAATTAAACATTCCGCCCAATGATTTCAATTTTCCGGAAAGCGGCTTAAATCCGGCTTCTTGATGAATAATTAATGGACCTTGTTCCT
Organism: uncultured Candidatus Saccharibacteria bacterium; assembly: GCA_964428615.1. Lineage (GTDB taxonomy): Bacteria > Patescibacteriota > Minisyncoccia > UBA6257 > UBA9933 > QYPD01. The sequence continues at coordinate 29,069 of CAYRXZ010000004.1, forward strand.
TAGGCGCTTCATTTTTCTCTGCTGATTCTATGGATATTATAGGCTCCGTAGGCGAGATAGATTCTGTAGGCGGTGTTTCAAAAGAAATTGTTATTGGTTCAGCTTTTGGTTTTTCAGAAGCTGAAACAATTTTTAAGTCTATCTTGTTTTCTTGGGGAACCTCATCTTCTATCACTTTAAATGAAAAGTCTGCCATTTTTTTCTTCAAATCAAGTACCAATTCTTCAGATTCCAATACTATCGGCTGATAAACTTTTTCTAGCTCTTTTTTGAGGGGGGAAAATATTTTTCTATCGATTTCCATAGCAATCGCCTTGGCAATTTCTATATTAATATTCAAAGCTTCATGAATTTCCTGGGCAAAATCTTCGGGATGCAAAAATCCCATAAGTACATCCCCTGTCACAACTGCCACTTTATCAATTTTGTCTTCGGATAAATGCTGATTTTCACAAACGCGCCATAAAATTTCGGCGTTATATGCAGAAAAAATTGATTCTTTAAGAATATCCGGTAATGTCCCCCATCTTTTTAAAGCTTGATTTTGTGAAATTTTTATCATAAAAAATTAATTTATTTAAACTTTATTTTCTGTTTTTGATTCCGATTCTGATTTTGTTTCAGATGCTGAACCGGGAAATTCCAATGATTCACCCATTAAACGTTTAGCCATAGTTTTTCGAAGCACATCGGAAACTTGACCAGGAATCTCTGATTTAGGATTTTCTCCTATAATTTTAAGGGTTGCTTTTACTATTGCTGAATGGGTCGTACTAAAATTTTCCGGCGTTACATTGTTTAAAATTTTAACAACGTTACCAGGATTACTGGAAATAGCACTATGCGCAATTCCCTCTTGAAGCTCTTTATGTTTTTCTTCAGTTAAGCCAAATGAGGATTTTTCAGAAAAAATATTATTAGATTGCATTTTTTTCCAATCATCATTTGAAAACTTTGAAAAGAATTTTCCGCCTTCTTCGTAAAACTTTTTCATACTATCAGGTTCGTCTTTATCAAAAAGTTTTTTCATTTCTACGTTCATCCCAAGCGATTTCTCAATATCATTAAATGCCCCTGCTTGGCCATTTTTAGCGAATTCATTTTGAGTCTTTTGATCAATATATTTAAGAACGTTTGGAACCCTACCTAATAATTTTTTCTCTTGCAGATGCGTTAAAATGGCTTGTCTGACCGGAGCTCCAGCATAACTAAGCATGGCAATATTTTCATTTAAGCTTCGATTCCCTGCTTCCTTTTTAGCTCTTTTAACTATGTCTTCTCCTCCGACAGTAGAAAGCTTAGCCACCCCTCTCGCTGCCAAGCCTGGAAGTATTGTATACTTGGCAAGTTTTGACCCAGCAGACCAATCAGAAAGTCTTTGGGCATAAGATTTTTTGTCCCCTCCTTCTCCTCCTCTTTGTTTATTTAGCCAACCAGTACCATATTGCAAACCTTTTCTCCCAGCCCAACCTCCAAACATCTTGCCACTATTCTGCGCCCAACCCATCGCAGTTGAAGCAAAGGTAATCCCCATCTTATTTGCCGCAAATAATCCACCAAGTAGTAAACCTGTTGTAATTATAATTTGAGTAATATGATCAAAAAAATCAGGATTTAAAGTCATTGTACCCTCAAATGTCTTTTCTATTTTTACATTTTGTTGCTGGTCAAAACTAGAAATTTTTCTAATTTCTTGCAATTGTTTACCACTTGAAACTACCAATACAATAAAAAATAAAACTATGGGCGCAAAAAACGTCCAACGAATAAAATTACTCCACCATTCAGACCAATATTTTTGTGTTCCCGGAAAAATCCATAAAAGCCAAACTATTGGCATTACGACCAACAAAACCCCTAGGGTAATCACTCTAATTAAAAGCATAATAAATAAAGCAAAAAAAGTTAAAATAATAATAAAATTGAAAACAATTACAAAGAAAAGACTTGCCATGTATTTAAAGAAATTAACAAGGGAAACCAAACTAAGAAAAGACGTATCACCAACTTTAACAAGTCCTTGAGGATTAAGAACCCCCATTAAACCGTCCGCTAAACTTTTTCTCTCTAAACTCTGCAAAAAAAAGTCGGTAAAAATATTTGAAACCGAGATAAAAGCTCCAGCAATCGTCAAACTAAAATTAATTAATAGCGCGGCGACAATAAGCTTCCAAAGCGTTTGTTTCATTGAATAACTTTGAACCCTAAATATCGTGGCAAAAGCTATTGCTATAATCGCGAAAACAAATCCTAAATTGGCGAAACCTATCATTGTCTGTGAGCCAGTTTGTATAATAGGCAAAGCTATTACGTTTTTCCCAATACTGATTGAAAAATCTATTAAATAACTAAAAAGACTTATTAACCCAAAAGAAATAAACAATAAAAAATTTAAAATACCCGATTGCCCCAAATCTTTTGTTAAACCGCTAGCTGCTGAATTACTGCCCGAGTCAATCGGAATACTAGTAGTGCTTGTTGTGGAGCTCTGAGCAAATACATTACCCCAAATCAAAAATACCATACTGAAAACCAGCAATGTAAAAATTATTTTATGTTTATTTTTTATTTTCATGGAATAGCACAAGCACTTAATGCTTCTTGGGCAAGCCTTGCTTTATTTTCCTTATCGGCAACTTCCTTGTCGGCTTCGGAGGTAATGCCCAACTCTTCATCTAAAACTGGAGTTAGGTATTTTTGATTGTTATATTTATTTATAAACCCGAAAAAGAGCTCTTGCGCCTTAGCCATTGTAAGAGGATCTCCCAGTGTTGATGTTGAATTTGAAGTTGTAGAAGTCGCGGATGTTGGCATTGTTGAAGTTGAAGTCACACCCAAATAAAGAATATTAATCTGGTCAATTGTACTGCTGGCTTCTAAAATCATTTCTTTAAAATCTTTTACTTTCTCTTCTAATTTAGTTTGGTCGGTATTGGCTTTTTCAAGAGCTTGGTCAACACTTCCCACTTTATAAGCATCTAATATATTTTCTACCCCAGGCTCTTTTTCTATTGTGCACGACTTTTCTTTTATCTTTTTAAGAACACCTACTATTTCAGTATTGAAACTAAGCGCCTTATTATATTTTGTTAACATACCCTTCCACCCGTCAAGAAACCTTTTTATTGATTCTGTCATTTTGCTTTGACCACTTCTGAGATTTTGGGCTATAGCATTATTATACGCTGCTGTGTAACCGGCGGCGGAATTAACGTTGGAAGAATTTGAATCTTTCATCGTGCTAATCCCTTCTTTAACCAAACGATCAATAAGAGCGTTTACCAGCGCGGCGGCAACAGACTGAATATTAGCCGCCCATTGAGAATCAGAAGTTATGGCGCTTGCCACTGCTGTGCTAACAACATTTCCCGGCGTGGTATTTTCTAAATTTTTCTCTTGGCAATAATTACCTTGAAAATCTTTTACTAAATACAAGTTATCTATATCGGAAGGAGAGGGATTTGTAACTCCGCCACCCTTACATCTTTTAACCGATAAAAATCCGCTGCCCGCCTGAACCTCTTTTGATGCTGCATCTACTGCCTTTGCAGTTCGCTCATTAAGCTCGGCGCTAACCATAAGCGCCGTTCCATAATAATTATTTTGGGGTTGCATTACCTCAGCATATCCAATCCATCCGCCCTTGCTGAAATCGCTATAAAAATTATCGATATTATCAACAATATTATCTAAAGTACATTTAACACTTTCTGAGAATTTCGGCGTTGGCTGAAGCTGTAACATAATTTGCGCTTTAAATGGCGAACAAAGAAAAGCAGCGTCTGTTTGAAGTACAACGTCTCCAACTGCCGCGCTGGCAGAATCACGCAAAAATCCTTGAAAATCAGTAACAAATTGAGGACTGCCCCCTCCTTGAATCCATGTAATTGTCTGGTCTGTCATATAATCCAAAAGACGCTTGGCAATAACATCGCGCAATATTTCCTGCCAATTTTCTGCCAACCACTCACCTACTGTTACCACGAAATTCGCAATATCTACCGGAAGAAGTGAAAGAATCGCTTCGGCTTTCTGAGGAGAAGGACTGAAAAATATCGGCTTTAAAGAACCGGATAAGTTAAATATCAGCGTGAAAACAAGTATGAAAATTACGATTTTTTTGAGAGAATAGTTCATTTAACCCCAAATTCTTTTTCTATATTGTAATATTCTTCCTTTATTCCCATTTCCGCCTTAATCATGTCAGGAAGGGCGTTGCCAAGCAAAGACGCTTTCACTGGATCATTTTGAAAATCGGCCATACCGCGATAAACAACCTCTGTTTGTTTTAACACCATAAGATAGCGTTTATGTAAACCAAGCCAATCCGAAGGAACCGGCGTGTTTAAAAAATTTTTGTAAGTTTCCGCGTAATAGTTGATTACTTTGTTTATATCGGAAGCATCGCCATATATTAGCTTATTAAGAGCTTTAATGAGATCTGTTGAAAATACATTAGAATTATTTCTGACGATTTTATTTATTGATTCCAAATAAAATCTTTTCGCTTCAAGAGAATTGTCCTGCGAAATTTTCAAATCGTTGTCGCTTATTGGTTCTTCAAAAAGCGACATATTTTGCGCGTCTGCCATCGCTTTTTTAATTATTTCCTGATTTTCCGAATCATTCGGGTTAAAATCTTTTCCACTTTGACTTAAATATTGTATTTGACCGCCCATTGATTTAGCGACGAATTCCGTCAAATTTAGAGACGTTTTATCATTAGAAACATTTTTATCAATTTCCTCGTTTAAGCTCGAACTTCCAGCCGGATTAGAAATAAAATCCATTATTTTTTCCACCCATTGAATAGGATTTTTGCTTAAAATTTCATTATTTAATTTAGAAATTTCGTCGTTCGCGCCCGATGAAACAGCCCGAGAATCCGAGCTTTTCAAAATAAGATAAGAACTGACTAAACCCATTAAAATAACCAAAATAATTGAGATATTTTTTGCGCGTTTCATTGTTATTATTATAAAACATAACGGGATTAAAACAACGTTAATAACTAAAAATTTTGCTTTATAAAAAAGAGTAATAAAATTCAGTATAAGAAGGGAAATAGTTATTTATTAAGGGTATCATCAGTTTTTCTACCGGCGCAAAATCATCGGTCAAAATTAAAGCGTTATTTTCTGATGGCTTTTTAAGGACTAATTTTGACGACAAGAAATCGCCGTCTTTTAATGATTTAATTTTTTCCTTTAGATCTAAAGGGTTAATCTGATTAGAAGAATTAATACCTACTAATATTATGTTTTGAGAATCGAAAATAGAAGAACCAAAGGAAAAAATTTGGTAATTATCAAATGTCTTTTTAAAAGTTGAAAGCATGCTTCGGAAAAAAGCTGAATTTTCGCCCTGAAGCGCCGAAAGGAAATTAACCGCGTAAATTCCTTCTTCATTAAGATGGCTTTTAGCTAAATTATTAAATTCATTAGTAGTTAAATGCCAAGGCACCGAAACAAAAGAGTTGTAAACGTCGGAAAATATCAAATCGTATTTTTCATTATTCCTTACCAGAAAAACACGACCATCAGAAATATCTGTTTTTATCGGGTATGATTTGAGATTAAAAAATTTTTCGGCGGTTTCATTAACCATTGGGTCAATTTCAACGACAGTAACCTGGGAATCTTTATAAAAATCAACAAATTTCTTAGCGATTGAATAAGAGCCGCCACCCAAGTTAAGAATATTTTTAATATTAGAATTTAAAACTGAAAAAACCGGATAAATCCTTGGATAAGCGTCCAAATCTTGACCATCCAATCCTTCCACACTATGAGAATCAAAATCTAAAAATAATATTCTTATTCGGCCAAAAATATCATGAATGGTATCAACGATCCGAATAGTATAATAATTACTTTCTTTTCTAAAAACATCATTGTCCTTCTGGCGAACTATCTGGAATAAATAAAATACAGCCGCCAATAAGACAAATAAAATGATTAAGGTTTTAATTTTAGGACGGTAGAAAAATAATCCATTAATAAAGAAAATAATGGAAATTATAAATATTGTGGTAGAACTGCCGAAATAGCCTAAAAACAAGAATCCGGTTAAAAAAGTGCCGACAATACTGCCGATCGACCAAAACATAGATAATATTCCCGACTTCTTGCCAACCACCGCTATATTCTCTAAATAAAATTTAAGGAGAGAGGGGTAGAGGGTACCGATAAAAATAGCGGGAAGAAGAAATAATATTAGAGAAATTAAAATAACCGTAGTTATTAATGGTAAGTCTAAAGAAACAAAAAGCGATGATTGGTTTGATAGGATGGGAATGAAAGCGACAAAAAATGACGATAATATAAAAAAAATGAAGAGTGTTTTTGACGAATAGTATCTGTCAATTAAACGCCCGCCTAAATAGCTACCGATTGCCAACCCCAATAAAATAATACCAATTACCGATGTCCATGTATAAATTGAAGCACCGACATAAACAGCTAAAATTCTTGTTGAAGTCAACTCAACGACCATTAGAGAAAATCCAGCGATAAAAGACGAAATTAAAAATAAAGATTTCTTTGTCATCTTTAAATTATCTCATATTTTAACATCTCTTTCAATTTTCCCATTTCTAAATTTTGAGGCCTATCTGATGGATTAATGCCGGCTTTTAATAATTTTTTCCGACATTTATCCGCGTCTATTTTTTTTGCGCCGCAAAGATTATTAAAAATAGTTTTTCTCGGCTGTTTAAATAAGATTTTAATAAGTTTATAATAATTTTCGCTTTTTACTTGTTGTTTATCGCTTGTCGCTTTCAATTTAATTATCGCTGAATCAACCTTTGGCGCAGGCCTAAAATCTTTTTTTGAAATATAACCGATAATTTTCGGTTCTGCCCAAAATTGCACGCTTGCCGCAAGCAAATTCATTTTCGGCGGTTTCGCCGATATTCTTTGAGCTACTTCTTTTTGAATTGTTAAAATCATTAATTCCGGTTTTAACTCTAATTCACTTACAATTCTTAACAAATAACCGGTAATGTAATAAGGAATATTGCCTACTATCTTAAAACTCAAAGCTTGAAGTTTAAAACCTCCGAATAACACGGGCAAAACCTTTAACACATCGCCTTCAATAATTTCAATATTTTTATCTTTAGAAAATTTTTCTTTTAACGCTTTCGCAAACTCCGTATCTTTTTCAATAGCTATAATTCTTAATTCTTTATTCTTAATTCTTAATTCTTCAGTAAGCTCCCCATGTCCCGACCCGATTTCGATAACCGTGTCGCCTTTTTTTAATTCCAAAACATCTGCGATTTTCCGCAGTTTAGATTTATTCATCAAAAAATTCTGACCCAAGCTTTTCTTAGCGCGTATTTTTTTAAACATTATTAATTAAAAAAATTTAATATATCCTCCCAAGCCATTATTAAAATCAATGCAAAATATAAAAAATAAATAATCTATCTAAATAATTCGCGCAGTCCACACATATCCATGCTTTCCTATAGGAAAGCATGGCTGATATAAAATTAATCTTGATAATTTAAATATTTCCATCTTCCCTTAGCGCGACTTTCGGGGAATGGGAAGCCTGCCCAATAATCAAATATCGTTCGTCCGGGCAAAGGTTTTATCCTTTTTATTTTCTCTTTCTTGCTTATTTCATCATAATAATAACTACTTTTATATCCCTTATCTTCAACAATGCTTTTCTTTATGGCACTAATGGTTTTTGAAGAAACCCATAAAATTCTACTAATTTCTTTATAGCTTTTACCCGCTCTGATCATAGAAAAAATTGCCAATCTTCTCATTGATGCTTTTTTCTCATCATCGCTTAATAAATTATCAAAAAAATTCGCTAATTGTTTTGCGGATTTTCCCCTTTCCATACTTTTCAAAAATTCTTTCCAGGCATGTTCTTCCCAATATTTTCTATCTTCTTTTGCTAAATGTTTTTTCACGAGCTTAATACTTTTTCATGAACTTCCGATACTTTCCTATAGGAAAGTATACGTTTTATTATAAATTCAATTTTAAAATAAGTTTTTATTTAAAATCTTTAGTTAAAAATTGCTTCCGGCTTTTTCCCTCAAACGATATTGAAATGCTTCAGCTAAATGATTCGCGGAAATTTTTTCCGATTCCTCTAAATCAGCTATAGTTTGAGCTATTTTAATAATTCTATAATAGCCGCGCGCGGAAACAAAAGACTTTTCCAAGATATTTTTCAAGAAATTTTCCGCGTCGGCGCCAAAACTCACCAAATCATCAACTTGCTTAGAACTCATTTCTGAATTAAGACGGATTTTTAATTTCGCGCCGGTAAATCTTTGTTTTTGTACTTCTCTAACTTTCTTTACGCTAGTTCTCATTTTTTCCGCTGATTTTTCATCGCGAATTTTTGTCCTTAAATCGACGACTTTAACCCTTGGTACTTCTATTTGAATATCTATTCTATCCAGTAACGGCCCGGAAATTTTCTTTTGATAACGAAAAACTTCATTTGCGGTACAACGGCATTCTTTTTCGGTGTCACCAAAATACCCACAAGGGCAAGGATTCATTGCTGCCACAAGTGAAAATTTTGCCGGAAAATTTAAAATATTTTTAGCGCGCGAAATCGAAATTTGCCCGCTTTCAATCGGCTGTCGTAAAGATTCTAATAAATCTCTTCTAAATTCTGGAATTTCATCTAAAAACAAAATCCCAAAATGCGCTAAACTTATTTCCCCTGGTTTTGGACTTGCCCCACCGCCAACAATTGAAACCGGCGAAGCAGTATGATGCGGAGCACGAAACGGCCGAAAATTCAAAAAACTGTTTTCTTTTAACATTCCGGCAGCGCTATAAATTTGAGTAATTTCAATGGCTTCCTCCAAAGAAGGCGGAGGCAAAATTGAAGCAAGAGCCTGAGCCATCATTGTTTTTCCGGCGCCCGGAGTCCCGGACATTAAAATGTGATGCCCGCCCGCAGCTGCTACAATTAATGCCCTTTTAGCATTTTCTTGTCCCTTAATTTCCGAAATATCCACTAATGATTTATTGTAGATGGATTTAAACTCAACTTCTTTTTGAATTTCAATTAAATTCCTTTCTTCAAGATGATCTATAAGCTCTTCAAGATTAGAAACTGGAATAACTTTTATTCCTTTTATCATCGCTGATTCTACGGCGTTTCCCTTTGGTACAAATAAAAATTTAAAACCAAGCTTTTTAGCCAATCGACTAATATTTAACGCTCCACTTATTGACCGTAAACCGCCCTCAAGGGAAAGTTCACCTATAAAAACCTTGTCTTTTGTTTCAAATTGTTTTATTTGTTTTGTCGCCAAAAGATAACCCAAAGCGATTGCTAAATCGTATTGTGAACCGGTCTTTTTAATATCCGCTGGCGCTAAATTAACGGTTATTTTCCTATTTTCTTTTGTTGGCGGTTTTACTCCGCTATTTTTTAACGCCGAACTAACTCTTTCTTTTGCCTCATTCAACGCTTTATCCGCCAGCCCAACTATATTAAAAGAATGGAGGCCAACATTTATGTCGGTCTCCACTTCTATTAATCTTGCATCAATACCCTCAAGCTCAGCTGAATAAACTTTGGAGAAGTTTTTCATAATCACCGGGTATGAATCAATTATTAATTAATTTCTTACATTTTTTACAGAATCTTGATTCTGGCACTACTTCCAAGACATCAGTTGAAATTTTTTTTTCGCATTTCTCACAAATACCATATTCATGCTTTTTTATTTTGCCTAAAGCAACATCAACATCCACTAATTTTTCCTTATAATTTTGCGCTATTGATAACTGAGTGCTGAACTCTTCAGTTTCATCAGTCTCTTCATCGCCCGAGTCAATGTCGTCGCCAAAATCAGGAATTTTTTGAAGTTTTTTCACCCTGTTTTCAAGAAAATTTTTCAAACTAATCAGTTGATTTTTAAATTTTTTTAAGAATTGAATATCCATTTTGAAAAAATAAAATAAGCCAAAATCCCGACAGCTACCGCGACCAACGCAACTACAATTGCTGTAATTAAAAACTTTAAATACCCGGATTTTACTTGACTTGACTCTTCTATAACCTGTTTAGGAGCTATTCCGGGCATTGGCGAAAAAATTGGTTTTTCCGGCCCAGCATATCCGGAAATTTCAAATTTCTTCTCTGGAGGCTGTTGTTGTTGCGGCTGCGGTTGCGAAAAAGTTTTAGGCGCAACCATTTCTCCTCCACCTTGCTCTAATGCTTTAATATCCGACTCCATTGTGCGAATACTAATTTCCGGCGCCGGTGGTGCCGGGATTTCTTTTTTTTGCTGATCAAAATTTTCATCCATTATTTAATTTTACAATGGTACAAAATTAAAGCAAGAGGAAAATCAAATTAATTCTTTGAACTGATTTTCGTCAACATTCCCAAAGCCGTGCCCGTTCCTATTCCTAGTGAATAAATTATAATCGCTATAAGACTCCTTTCGGAATCAAGTCTGGTAATAATATTATAAAGCACAAGCATTCCCACCACACTTACTGCAAAAGAATAAAAAGATGCTGGAATAATCCGGTCTTTCATCATAAAGCGCCAATTAAGCGTAAGTAAAAAATCCTGAAATGTCCCAGCCAAAAAATATATAATTAAATAATAATCCATAATTATACCTACGCTAAGTTTGTCAAAGTGTGCGCGGGAGAGGATTCGAACCTCCACGACCTTGCGGTCACTACCACCTCAAAGTAGCGCGTCTGCCATTTCGCCACCCGCGCTTAAATCGCAACACCAATTTTTTTGCGAGTTCTTTTTTTTGAAAAACCTCTAAGGAAATAAAGTTTTGATTTATGAATTTTTTGAGGAGAATTAATAATTTTTACTTTAATAATACTCGGTGAATTTATCGGATAAATTTTTTCTACTCCAACTTCTTGCAACGTAGCACGCACCGTAAAAGTAGCCCCAGCTTCTTTGCCATGTTTTCTTGCCAAAACTACACCCTTAAAAGTCCCAATTTTATCTTGGACTGCCACTTGAGCACCTGGTTTTATTTGTTTTAAAATTTGTTCTGGAATCATATCAATTAATTAAAATTTGATTTAATGTACGCATATACTAATACTTTTCTACGGTAGAGTCAAGAAACAATATAAAATAAAAATGGGAGAGATTTCCTATTCTCTCCCAATTAAACATTTAACCCAGCCCCCACCCCTAAAGACAAATGGAGTTTTTTAGAGCGGCATTGTTCGCAATAATCAATATATTTTACGATATATATACCGTCATTGCGAATGTAAACATTCCCACAATTCTGGCAAATATCAATTCCGTGTAATTGATATTTAGAATTGCAATAATTGCACATAGGAAACCATTTTTCTCTTTTTCCTTGGCTAATAATTATTTTACCGCCTCCATTTCCAGTATCAGTGCAAAAACAACACATATGCGCTCTCACCTCCTTTCTATATAACAAAGATTTGTAAAAGATTTCTATTTAAATTATAACAACTCATCAAACCCGTATCAATTAAAGTTTTCCACTTTTATTAAATCTTTTAATTCGTCCGGCAATTCCGCTTCTAATTTGATTCTTCCACCATCTTCAATGCTGAATTCCAACGATTCTGCATGTAAAAATATCCTTTTTAAGCCAAATGGATTAGTTTTTTTACCATAAAGCGTGTCGCCGACAATTGGATGACCGATTGAAGCCAAATGAATTCTTATTTGATGAGTCCGCCCTGTTTTAGGCAATACTTTGACTAAAGAAAAGTCCTGACCGTCTAAATTCAAATATTTTAAAACTTTATATTCTGTAACCGCCGCTTTTTCGTCTTTCCCTTGCCAAACAGTTCTTTTAATAGTTCCTGATTTTATGGAAATCGGCTTATCTATTATTCCTATTTTTGAATTTATTTCCCCGTAAACTAAAGCGATGTAATTTTTCTTTATTTGCCGTGTTTGAAAAAGATTTTTTAAATATTCAAAATATTTTTGATTCCGAGCAACCAATAATATCCCCGAAACGTCTTTGTCTAAACGGTGTACAATCCCCGGCCGAAGATTCACTTGCCCTGAGTCTGTTGAAGAATCGCCAACACCTTTCACTTCAGGATAATTTTCAACCAACCAATCAGTTAATGCCAAATCCTCTTTTCTTAATTCCTCATTCTTAATTCTTAATTTTATTGGATGTACCAATAACCCGGCCGGTTTATAAACCGCCAAAAAATTCCTATCTTTATAAACAACAAAAGGCTCGTTTTGAAACATTTTTCACCGTTAAAGGCGCCAAAAATAAATTATTTTATTTCCTTTTCTATATCCTCAATTTCTTTCCTCACAATTTTTTCTGCGTCGTCTAAATCTTTTTTCAATTGTTTAATAATTTTTTCTTCCTCTTCTGTAAGTTCGCGCCTCGTTTTGGTTTTTTCAAGCATTTTGATTTGTTCTCGCATATTTTCTTTTAATAAATCAAATGCTTTATGTAACGCCTGTTCAACCTCGCGAACTTCTTTTCGAAGTCGATTTCTCATAGTTGTGAATTTGTGCCATAAATACCAAATGAGCATAAGTAAAAATATAAGTAAAGCAATAAGCGGGATAATTATAGCGAGGAATGTTATTGTCCAATTTGCTATTTCTAAAATTGCCGGCCGCTGAACAATAATAGTTAATTTATCTGATGGTCCGCTTTTAGCCCCTCTACTATCAATCACTTCAGCCCACAATTGATAAGTACCATCTTGTGGTCTTTCAATCGCTATAAAGGTAAAATTCCCATATCTATCGCTTTTTATATCATAACTCTGAGCATCTCCTTTTTCTCTTTGAAGCCATAAGATAACTTTAGAGTTTGGGTAAGTACCTCCTCTAACTTCAAGGATTTCCCCGCTTTGTAATTCCTTTGGATATTCTGTAATAGTCGGTGGCTCCAATGTTTCAATGATAAATTCCGCTGAGCTAGTTAATGAATTACCTGCTTTATCTATTGCCCTTGCAACCAATACGTGTTTTCCCGAAGCTAAAACGGGTGTTTTATAAATGTGATTTCCGTCATCCTTCCAAATTTCGGCGCTACTACTATCAATTTGAATTTCATAATGATCTATGCCTGAAGTTTTATCACTAGCATCAAAAATAAAACTTATGCGTGGATCCGTGAGGTCATCTCTTTTAATTTCGGTTATATTGAAGTAATCTGGCTTACCGGTATCAATCTGAAAACGGAAATGTGTAATACCACTCCAACCATTATTATTTTTCAATTGAGTATGGAAATACCAGACACCATCATCAAGATCTTCAATTGTTTTTTGACCAATAGGTGAGGTGTAAAGAACCGTCGGTTCAGCGGTCGAAATTCTACCGACTAATAATCTCGTTGCGGTTACATCGGCACTAACCGGCCAAATAAATTTGGCTACATTTTTGGCATACCACTCTTCTGAGTTTGGGTGAGTTGGCGAAGAAATTTTTGGAGCTTGTGGAACACCAAGAGCAGCTGGAGGAATAATTGATTTTTCTTCAGAAATCAAATTAAATTGGGCTTGAGCCCGAGTTTGTAAAATATCCGTACCGTAGCCATCATTCGCCCGAACTGCCCCTGAAGAAAATATTAACGAAGCAACGCCAGCACCGCGAACTCTAAAAGTAACATTCACAATTTTTCCCGATATCCCGTTAAAACCTGGTGTTGGCAATCCGCCATCAAGAGAAATGGTGCCCGCAATATTGGAAAAAGTTGGTTCTTCAACCCACAAAGAAAAGATTGAGCCAGATTTACTGATTGAAATAACCTCTAAAAGGTCAGTTGGAAAATTTACAACGATATTGGAATTATTTATCGCTTGCTCCTGCGTATTAATTAAAATGCTGGTATTTAAAATATTGCCAACAGAAAAATTACCGGAAGATGGACTAAAATAAAGAGTTGCAGCATTTGTTATATTCGCGCCAAAAATTAAAAGGGCAAAAAAACAGAAAAACACCACGTACTTCAAAATTTGTACTTTTTTGTCTTTCATCTTTAAATATTTCTTATTAATTTAGTTTTCCATATTCGCCATAGCCAGAAAACAAGCGCTAAAATTACAAATATAGTGAAACCCCAAATTAAATATATTTTGTAAGAAACTTCTGAGATTGGAACTGAAGGCAATTTAGGAATTATTATGTTTTCATTTCCCGCACTATCAATTACTTTTATTTGAACTGTACTCTTAAGTGATTGATCTTTGATAAAATAAGGGCTTTCGACCGAAACAAAATCAGTGTTACCTTCTTTTATTTTATAATAAGCAATTCCCGACTCCTTATCAACCGCAAAGAAACTCACAAAATATTGATTATCAAAAAGACGTGGATCTCGATTTATAATTGCTTCAATAAACTCGGGCGGAGTTTTATCATTATCAATCAAATCCTGCCACTCATTTTTTATTGGTATCTCAATCGGCCTTTTAGAAATATTTAACGAAAGAGGCCTTAGCCATGGGGCAGCAGAAGTTCCCTTACTATCATTCAAAAAAACTGAAAAATCGTCAAGAAAATTTATTTTTGCTTCCCCATTGTTTTTAGCAATAAAGAATATCTTTAAAACTTCTCCCTCTTCGGCTTGAAAACCTCCCGGCACTCCTCCTATAAAAGCTAAGTTGCCTTTCTCGTTGGAAAAAACCGGTAACTTTGGCCAAAGAACAAATAAAGAGCCTCCAGTACTTACTTCTTTAATTTCTAATTTATTATTATCATACGCAAGTGTTCCATCAATAACATTAATTGGTTTGTCTGGTGTAGAAATTTTTATTTTAACCAAGAATGTATCGCCTTTATAAATTGTCTGATTCTCTAAATCTAAATAAACAGTTGTTGCCGCTTTGACAGTGAAAGGCCCGAATGAAAGTCCGGCGACAAGAATAAATGTCCCGATAATTAAATATTTTCTTCCGCTAAAACTTTTCATCACATTACAAAACCTCTCTTAATCGAATAAGCCAATAATCTTTCTTTAATTTTATCAAATCTACGCCAAGAATTATAGCTTACCGCTAAAACATTTTCATTAATCATAGAGATATTAATTCCCGGTTTTCCCCATTGGTAAAGCAAAATGGAAAAATCAACGGAATTTACTTGTGTGTCTTTATTAATATCAACACAAGGATTCATAAATGGCGGTTGAGTCTTCCAGAAGTAAAGCAATATTGAAAAATCAACGGAATTTACTACACCGTCATGATTAAAATCAGCGCCGCTACAAGCTGTTGGAAGAATTGGAGTTGGGGGTGGGGGTAAAGTTCCGCCACCACCACCACCGCCGCCACTAGGAGGAGATGATGGAGTTGACAAATTAAATGTTGCTGTAACTGATCTAGCTTCCGTCATTGTGACCACGCAACTTCCAATGCCACTACAAGCTCCTGACCAACCGGCAAAAGTAGAATCGGAACTAGGAGCGGCAGTCAAAGTCACAGCTGTTTCATTTGCATAATTTTCAGTACAATCGCTTCCGCAACTGATTCCTCCTGGATTACTAGTTACGGTTCCAGAACCGGTGCCACTCCTTGATACGCTAAGTAAATAAGTTGTCGCGCTGCTAATTGCATTAAATTGCTGAACAGCTGGAGACATCTCTGTCCCCCAATAAACATAGATTTTAAACCAATACGTTCCTATTGTTGAGACAGTTAAACTGTCTAAATTGACCGTAAATTCGTTCGCAACACCCGGTTCAATCCATTTTGATCTCACCGCATAATCAATATCATCGCTGCCACCACATTGATTGTCCTGGCTATCAACTATGCAATATTCGTATCGATATTCATAACCGGCCGTACCTTCATTGGTAATTGTAATATTGGCAATAATATCTTCTATTGTATTATCAACAATAGAATTTATTTTAACCTGCGCCGGCGAACCTTCCACTTCCCAGTAATCGCTCTGTGTTATAATTTTCCCAGGTTCAACTTCCACCGATATTTCAGTTTCCCAAAGACCCTGCCCTGCATCTAAAGGCACGGTGTAGGTAAATTCATAAATCCCTATTCCTGTCTTCACCACCGAAATATCGGCTGGGTTAACAATATTTCTTGTTGCAGTATAAATTTTTATTGTCGAACTGCTATTAGTTGGGGTAGTATAAGGATCCGTCGGTATACTTTGATAATCCAAAATCCAAATTTTAGCCCTATAAGTTTTGCTTGTCGCTACTTCACCGACATCAGAAATAATCACCGACCAATCTGAAACATCGAATTTATTAACCACAAAGGGAATAGTACTGTAGGCCTCTTTGCCATCATAAACTGCCTTTGTTCTGACCTCATAAGTGCCGACCGGCGTACTGGTTGTCAATGCAAAACTAAACTTAAAGAATCCGGTTACCTGCTCTGTTGAAGTGCCATTAATTAGAAGATTCCCATCGGGTTTGTAAACCTCAACAGTGGTAGTAGCGCTAACCAAATTATTTAATGCATCATAAACCGTGGAGTAGACATTAATCGTTTCTCCCGGAATATAAACCGCTCCAACACTAGAAATAATTCTTAGAGCTCTAACTTCACTGCTGACTACAAAGCTGTCTACGTCGTAAGCAATAGTGCTTGTTGCATAAACTGCTTTTGTCCTTACTTCATATGTTCCTATCGGCGTAGAAGACGCTAAATTGAAGGTGAATCCAAAAAATCCGGTTGATGCTTCTGTTGATGTCCCACTCACCATAAGGGAACCGTTCGGATAATAAACAGAAACTGTTGTTGTTGCGCTCGTTAGACTTCCTGCCGAGTCAGTTACTGTTGAATAAACGCTTACCCCTTCTCCTGGCGTATAGAATGAACCGACGGTAGAATTAATATTTAAATCTTTAGGCTCTATTTCTTGAGTTGAAAATTCTTGCACGCCGACATAGGAAGCGCCCGAAACCGCACAGGAAACAATAGCTAAATAATTTGCTTTATTAGTTGCTGACCAAATATAACTGTATTTACCCACATCAAAATTGCTCATTCCTACACCGGAAAGCTCATCAGACTGACTAATAAGATTTCTGATTGTTAGTAAGACGCTGGAATCGCAATTAATCGGCACGCCTGTTTTTGATTTAACAAAAGCTGTGACAACAAAATTGGTACCCGTTTTTACCAGAGCCGGAACAGTTACGGTTATACTTGGAGGATATTCACTTGGAGCTTGAAATACCTTAAATGCCAAGTTAGTCTGCACTTCATTGCCTTGATAAGTGGCAACTATTCTTACAGCATAAGTTCCCAAGGGAGTACTGGTAGCCAAAGTGGTCGTTGCCTTGAAAAAGCCTGTGAGCTGTTCGTTGGCCAGCATGCTTGTCAAAAGACTGCCATCGGGTTTATAGAAATAAACATTAACTGTGGCGCTCACCGCTTGGCCGCTTGAATCAAGCACTGTGGCAAAAGTGCTTATTTCTTCACCCGGATAATAGAAACTGCCGACGCTGGCAAAAATATTTAACGGTAATCCGCCTCCAGAACTACTACCACCGCTCGTCACTAATCCGCCCAGATCAACATAGCCACCTAATCCTTCAAAAGCATAACTATAACCGCTGGCAAAAGTAATAGATTTTGTTGGTGAAACCAAAGAACCTGAACTTGTCGCATTACCAATTACCAAATCAACATAAAGCGTATAATCTGTGCCATTAACTGTTGTAAATACGTCGGCTTTTTGTAATTTCAAATAAGCGTATAGGTCGTCAACCGATAACGTGCTTGTGCCATTAGTTAATAAAACTTGTCCACCATAGGAATAAACTGCCCTCACAGTTACCGCGTCATAACCGGCCACAAAACTTACAACGCCAGTCGAATAGTTAACCGAGTAAGCGGTCGTTGGTATTAATTCTTTGGTACTATCATTATACAAACCGAAGAATTCTGATTGGGTAATGGGCGTGTTGTTTAAAGTAATGGCATTATCTGTATCTACATATTCTGTCTCGGCATCTGACCAAACTACCACAGTCGGCGCCGTGTAAGTAATTCCTGTTAATGCTTGCGCTTGAACTTCAGTTAAAGTCGTAAATGGATCAACTTCTAATTGTTTTGTTTCAATTGTTTTAGCGGCGAATGTTTTAGCTTCTTTAATAAATTTCTTGCCGTATTTCTTGACTGTGACGGTATAGGGATTAAAATTCGTTGTTGAAGTGCCAGATACGGTTCTCTGAACTTGCCAAGTTGAGAGAATCTGCTCTGGAATCGCCCCTTGGCCGTCAGAAGTTTCGGTAAACTGGGTATCGCCGAAAATATCCAAAGCTTTAATTTCCCCGCCGGAAACGTTCACGCCAGCCGTATCAACAAGTTTCGGTAAATAGCCATAGCTTTCTTTAATAGTCGTTGTGCCTGTACCATAACCCCCGCCCCAATTCCAGCCGTAGGCCCTGCTCCAGATGGTGTTAATTAAATTGACTCCCCTCCCATCACCAGTAGCAATAACATCGAGCACGTTGTTGGAAAAAGTTGAATCTAAAATAGTAAGATTTGTATCGGCATCCATGGTTTCAATTGTTGTCACAGCAGCACCGGATCCGGTTTGATGGAAAGCTTGAATGACAATTATTGGAGGAAGAGTAGCACCACTTACTATACCGAATCCAGCAACATCAGTGGAATTGATTCTATTTATCTTCATATCGTTAACAGTTACGTTTGGTGTATACATGAAATGCCCGCGAGAAGCTCTATCAAAGATAACCTTCCTTATTTCGACCGTTGAATCAGTACTAGAATAATTATCGCCCGTGCCACCAATACCGCGATAAACAAACTTGCCCCAAGAAGAACCTACGTCAGACACATAGGAGTCGTAAAGCTTTAAAGTGCCGCCATTTACATCAAGTAAAATATCGGTGGTGGTAGCAGAACTGAATTTAATAGAAACACCCTCTTGGGGAATATTATCCGTAATACCGCCGAATTGCGCTTCGGCGTATTTATTAATATTTAGTTGAGGCATAACTACTGAAGAAAAGGAAAGGGACTCTCCTTTTGAGCTGACATAAGTAGTTGAAGCATTATTACCAATTTGAAGCTGGGATAATATGATATAAGCGCCGGTTGCCGGTTTCTGAACCGCGCAATCTCCTCTTACAGCCCTCCCATATTCAAAAATATTATAGAAAGTAATAGGGTGAGCAGCGTCATAACCCATCGGCGTTGTTGACGCGGTGCCTGAATCGCCCCAAACGGTAATAGTATCTGTGGAGCTGGCATAAGACATTGGATAATTAAGGGCATATTCGTAAACCGAATCAGGATCGCAGGATTGAGCTAAAGAAAAAGCTAAATTAGTAGATTTATCAATAACTACCTGACCGCTATAAGGAATGTATTGGGTTTTTGTCAAACTTAGGGCGTGGGGTCCGTATTCAGTGGGCGTATTACCGCCGGCTTGAGTATAACGACGATAATTAACATTTTGAGTAGGAATAGTGCCGGAAGCGTTGGTTAGTTCTTCAAAAACCGTACCGAAATTATCCAAAAGTTTAATAGTTGCTTCATTAAGAGGATTTCCAACGGCATCTTTTACAGCGATATCAAAAGTATAGGCCTGATAGAAAGTTCCGGAAGAACCGGGCCAGGTGAAATTCCAGTTGTCGGAAAGCGCATTAATGACAGTGGCATTAAGAGACCCAGCCGAAAAACCATAACCTGTTTTAGGATTAATAGTTTTATCTGTAGTTTCGGCAATTCCACCAACAACAGAATCACTACTTAATTGAAGGTCAATATATAATGTATATTTTGAGCAGTCAAAGGTTCTAAAAGTGTCTGCTTTTTTCGCATGAGTGTAATCATAAATCTGGGAAGTAGTTCTACTGGCAGCGGTAACCGTAATCTTGCCTCCATGAGAATAGACAAAGTTCAGAGTGTTGCCGGATTGAT